>JAUYQQ010000022.1:300000-571542 GCA_030697165.1 Acidobacteriota bacterium | reverse complement strand
TGAACCCCCGTGATTGAACCCCCGTGATTGAACCCCCGTGATTGAACCCCCGTGATTGAACCCCCGTGATTGAACCGCCGTGCGAACCACAGTGTTAAGATTCCCCCATGCCCGTCGATGCCGAACTGCTTGAAATTCTCGCGTGCCCGGCCTGCAAGACCCCGGTCACGCTCGTCAAGGACGGGACCGCGCTCAAGTGCGGTTCGTGTCACCGCGTCTATCCCATCAAAGACGACATCCCGGTGATGCTGATCGACGAGGCGACGGTCGAGCCCTGAAGGTCCTCCTGATCCGGCTGCGCCTGATCGGGGACGTGGTCTTCACCACGCCCGCGATTGGCGCCGTGCGCCGCCGGTTTCCGTCCGCTCACCTCACCTACCTCGTTGAAGCGCCGGCCGAGCCCGTCGTGCGCCACCATCCAGATCTGGATACGGTACTGGTGCTCGAACGGCCGCGCGGTCTGGCCCGCTTGCGCTACGACCTCCAGCTCGCGCGGCGCCTCCGCGCCGAGCGGTTTGACGTGGTGATCGATTTTCACGGTGGTCCGCGCAGCGGGTGGCTGACCTGGGCCACCGGCGCGCCGCAGCGGATTGGGTACGCACTGCCCGGCCGGCAGTGGAGTTACACGACGCGCGTGCCGTGGTCGCGGTCGCTGGTGCCGCCGCGCCATTCGGTGCTCAACCAGTGGGACCTCGTCGCGCCGCTCGGCATCGCTCCGCCCGACGCGGCGGCCAACCCGGTGGTCATGCCCATCGATGCGGCGGCGGCCGCGCGCGTGGCCGGCCGCCTGGCTACCGCCGGCGTGGCCGAGACCGCCCCCATCGTCGTGCTGCACGTCAGCGCCGGCAACCCGTTCCGGCGCTGGCCGACTGCGTCGTTTGCCGCGGTCGCGGCGCAACTGGCCATCGCCGACCCGGCGCGGCGCATCATCATCACGTCCGGCCCCTCGGAAGCGGCGGCGGCCGAGACGGTCGCGGCCGACGCCCGGTCGCTCGCCGGGCCGGCGGCGGCCAGCATCGTCCGCACGGGCGAGTTCGACCTGTCGGAGTTGCGCGCCCTGGTCGGCCGCGCCGTCCTCTATATCGGCGGCGACAGCGGGCCGATGCATATCGCCGCCACCACGGCCACGCCGGTGGTGGCGCTGTTCGGGCCGACACTGCCCGAGCGGTCGATGCCGTGGCGCGGTCCGGCGGCCGGCAGCATCGCGGTGGACGCGGGCCCGCTCCCCTGCCGGCCCTGTCATCAACGGCACTGCGTGCCCGGCGACTTTCGCTGCCTGACCGGGATTTCGCCTACCATGGTGCTGGACGCAGCGCGGACGCTGCTCGCAACACACCCGTGATCACTACGCTTTCATTCACCGCCGGCATGCCCCCGCGCGACCGACTCGAACAGATTGGGTTGTTCGCGCTAATCGGGATTGTCGCGACCATGCAGCTGTCGATCGCCGCGGCGCAGATCCTGCTGACAGTCGCCGTGCTGACGTGGCTCATCTCGCACATCTCGCGCAGCGAGCGGCTCCAGGCACCCTCGTTCTTCTGGCCCCTCGTGACCTACGCGGCGCTGACGCTGGCCTCAGCCGGCTTCTCGCTCGATCCCGAGGTCAGCTTCACCGACTGCAAGCAGCTGGTGTTGCTGATGTTGGTGCCGGTGACCTACGACCTGGCCCGCGGCGCCCGCGCCAACTCGGTGCTAAGCATCATCCTCACCGTCGGTGCCGCCAGCGCCTTCGTCGGCATCGTCCAGTACGGCGTCCTCAACTTCGACGGCCTGGGCCGCCGGCCGCAGGGCACGCTGTCGCACTGGATGACCTACTCCGGCACCTTGATGCTGGTGATCTGTGCCGCCACTGCGCGGTTGCTGCACGGCACCTCGGGACGCATGTGGGCGGCCTTTATCATGCCGGCGCTGCTCGTGGCGCTCAGCCTCACGCTGACCCGCGGCGCGTGGGTCGGCGTCGCGGTCGGCGTCGCCGTGCTGTTCCTCGCCAAGGACTTCCGGCTGCTCGCGCTCATCCCGATCGTCGTCTTCGGCGGCATCCTGCTGGCCCCGCAGGCGCTGACCGACCGGGTTTATTCGATCTTCGACCGCAACGACCTGACCAGCCGCGACCGCGTCGCCATGCTGCAGGCCGGTGTCGCGATCGTCAAGGACTACCCGCTGACCGGCGTCGGGCCAGACCAGATTGAGCGCATCTATCCCTACTACCGCGTGCCCGACGCGGTGAAGCCGACCAATCCGCACCTGCACAACGTGCCCATGCAGATCGCCGCCGAGCGCGGCCTGCCGGCCCTTGGCGCGTGGCTCTGGTTTGTCGGCTCGGCCTGCCTGGGCCTCTACAAGCTGCTGCGACGTTCGCGTCACAAGGTGCTGGCTGGCGCCGGGCTCGGCGCCATGGCCGCGATGCTCGCGGCCGGGCTGACCGAGTACAACTTCGGCGACTCCGAGTTCCTGATGCTGCTGCTCGTCGTGATCACGCTGCCGTTCGCCGCCAACCGCGACGGGGGCCTGCCGACATGAGCGCGTCGCTGCTGCCAGAAATCGGCTCCGCCCGCGCCCACGAGCTGATCGACCGCTTCGCCTCGCGGCGCATTACCGTGGTCGGCGACGTCATGCTCGATCGTTTCGTCATCGGCCGGGTCAGCCGCATTTCGCCCGAAGCGCCGGTGCCGGTGGTGGTCTTCGACCACGAAGAGTGGCGGCTCGGCGGGGCCGCGAATGTCGCACACAACCTGCGCGGGATGGGCGCCGCCGTCGATCTGATTGGCGTCGTCGGCGCCGATGAGGCCGGCGGGCAACTGAAGAACGAACTGGCGGCCAGGGGCATCCACGCCACCGGCCTGATCACCGACCCCGAGCGCACGACCACCACCAAGATGCGCGTCGTCACGACCCGCAACCAGCAGGTCGCGCGCGTCGACTACGAATCGAATCACGAAGTCGGTTTGGCCGTTGAAGACGCCCTGACGGCTCAACTCGACCTGCGCGCCAAGTCGGCCCAGGTGATCCTGGTCTCGGATTACCAGAAGGGCGTGGTCACCCGCCGGTCCATGGCGCACGTGTCGGCCTACGGTCATGCTGCCGGCATCCCGGTGATCGTCGATCCGAAGGTGCCGCACCTCGAGTACTACGCCGGCGCGTCGCTGGTGACGCCCAATCACGTCGAGGCCGAAAGCGCCACGAACATGCGAATTGAGTCGCACGATGATGCGCGGCGGGCGGCGGAGGCGCTGCGCAAGCGGCTGGGCGTGGAGAACGTGCTGATTACCCGCGGCGAGCACGGGATGTGGCTGAGCCACGCTGGCGTCGATGGTTACCTGCCCGCGTCGGCACGGGAAGTGGCCGACGTGACCGGCGCCGGCGACACGGTGATCGCGATGCTCGCGCTGGCCATTGCCGCGGGCGCCAACCTGGCCGAGGCCGCCCGCATTGCCAACGAAGCCGCCAGCATCGTCGTCGGCAAGTTCGGCGCGTCGATCGTAACGCCCGACGAGCTCAAACTGCGTTTCCCCGGTTAAGGAAGCGCGTCGAACTCGTCGAGCAGCTCGGCCAAGCTCTTGCCGGTTGAGGTTCCCTGACCGGTCACTTGAACGTCGCGATCTCGGCCAAACTTTTCTTGGTGATGTCGGGCACCGTGGCCCCTTCCGCAGGATACCCGACCACCAAGATCAAGAACGCGCGCTCGCGTGCCGGACGATCCAGGATCTCGTTCAGGAACCCCATCGGACTGGGCGTGTGGGTCAGCGACACGAGGCCGGCATGATGCACCGCCGTGATCAGGATGCCCGTGGCGATGCCAACCGACTCCTGGGTGTAGTAGTGCTTCACCTTGCGGCCGTCGGGCAGCTCGCCGTAGCTCTCGCCGAAGATCACGATCAGCCATGGAGCCGTTTCAAGAAACGGCTTGTGCTCGTCGGTGCCGAGTGGCGCGAGCGCATCCAGCCACTCCTGCGGCGCCTTGCCGCTGTAGAACGCGCGCTCTTCTTCTTCCGCTCCCTCCCGAATCTTCCGCTTGATCGCGGGATCGCTCACCGCCACGAAGTGCCACGGCTGCAGGTTGGCGCCGTTCGGCGCCGTGCCGGCCGCGCGAATGCAGTGCTCGATCACCGCGCGCGGCACGGCGCGATCCGAGAAGTCGCGAACGGTCCGGCGCCGCTTCACCTCGTCGTAGAAGGACGCCGCCCGCTCGGTCATCGTTTCGGGATCGAACTGCTGGTAGCCAGTCAGCGCTACGAATGGTGCCATGCCACGCTCAGACGAAGCCGACGAGCCATGCCGCGAAGCTCATCCACGCGCCGGTCGTCATGACCACGAGCCGGACCACGTACGAGCCAATCAGCAGAACCGTCCCGGTCAGGAACACCCGGTTCACCCGACCGTGGCGTTTCGCATCTAGTCCCAGGCACAGCAGCGTCAGCACGGCGGGCAGCCCGAAAAACCACAGCGGCCCGAGTGCCAACAGCGACGCGACGGGGATGCGGGCAATCGCCGGCGGCAGAAAGTTGACCGCCGTCAACAGCATCAGCCGCTTGTGTTCAGCCGGTTTCTTCCGGTAGTAGATCGCGCCGCCAAAGAAGATCACGAACATCAGCAGGTCGAACAGGGGGACGGCCAGGAACGACAGCGGTGGGATGCCAGGCGGCGCTGCATTGAACCCGTATTTGGCGGCTCGCAAGGCCGTGGCGAATCCCACGATCACGATGAGGGCGCCGAGCCCGATGCCGGCGTAGCCCAGTCGCTGGTGCAGCCTGATCCGTTTGGACGAGATCAACCAGACCTGCGTCGCGAACAGCGCGACCCAGGCGGTCATGAGCACGCCGTGCACGTGCAGGATCGAGGGGAGCGGCGGCACATCGAACAGACCCTTGACGTAGTACGTGCGCGCAAACCCGGCGAGCACGACCAAGGAGAACACGATGGCAGCGGCCCGAAAGAGGCGCCGGTCGAAAAGCTGTCGGTCGAGGTGTTCGTTCGCGGCGTGTGGGATCATATTTGCAAACCCCGGTGTCTGTGAATGCCCGTAGTGTAACGCCGCGACCGCCGCGGCGCCTGAGTATCACCTGACCGCTCCGCCGGCTGCAAGTGCATCCCCGCTATCCGATATCATTCTTGCGTGACCTCGCTGGTGCCGGCCGAGCGTGACGGCGACGACCTGGAACACCTCGGCGCGCGCGTGGCCGAACTCGACGGCCGGCTGGCGCAACAAAGCGCTGAAGTCCTGCGGGTGAAGGCCGCGCTCAACACGTTCAAGGTGACCTACCGTCAACAGGTTGGCTCACTGCACGAGCAGCTGGAACAGCTCGAGCTCGAGATTACTGAAGCCGAACTCGGCGAGCTCGCGAAGAACGCCGCGAGCCGCGCGGGCGACCCACAACAACCGGGCGCGGCACCCGCCGCCGACAGGCCCGAGCCCCTGCCCCGCTTCACGTCTGACGCCGTGCGCAAACTGTTTCGCGATGTGGCGCGGACCATTCATCCCGATCTCTCCCGTGACGAAGCCACCAGGGATCGGCGTCACACGCTCATGATCGAAGCCAACCGCGCCTATGCGCTGGGCGACGAAGAACTGCTGCGCTCGATCCTGCAGGCATGGGAGAAGAGCCCCGAGGCGGTGGAAGGCAGCGACCCCGAGGCCATGCGCCTGAGGCTGGTCCGCCGTGCCGCGCAACTCGAGGAGCAACTGGCGGCGCTCGACGCCGACCTCGCCGCCATGCTGGAGTCGCCCCTGGGCAAGTTGAAGACCACCGTGGATGACGCCGCCCGCAAGGGCAAGGACCTAGTGCGCGAGACGGTCAGGCAACTGAAGCGAGACATCATGGCCGCGACCAATCGCCTGGACGCGATGCGGCCGCCGCCCTGACCGTTACGCGCTCGCCTTGGTCGTCCCGATGTACTGGTCCACGTTTTTCTTCAGCACGTCAAGCGGCACGTTGCCGCCGAGCACCAGGGTGTCGTTGAAGGCCTTGACGTCGTATTTCGGCCCCATGGCCGCCGTGGCGCGCTCGCGCTGGCGGTTGATCTCGCTGTGTCCCACCTTGTAGCCGCAGGCCTGCCCGGGCCACGAGCAGTAGCGATCGACCTCGCTGGCCACTTCCATCTCATTGGAGCCGTTGACCTCGACGAAAAACCGCACGCCTTGCTCGCGCGTCCAGCGCTTGGCGTGAATGCCGGTATCGACCACCAGCCGGCACGCCCGGAACGCCAGGGCCTGCAGGTAGCCGAGTTGCCCGATCGGATCGCTGGCATAGGCACCGAGCTCGTCGGCGAGCTGCTGCGCATAGAGCGCCCAGCCTTCCGAGTAGGCATTGAAAGCCAGCAACTGGCGGATCAGCGGCGACTGGCGCGTGTACTCGCCCTGCAGGATGTGTCCCGGAATCGATTCATGGAACGTCAGGTCGGCCAGGCTGTACCTGCTGTGCAGTGCCGGCGTTTTCAGGTTGATCCAGTATTTGCCGGGAATCTTGCCGTCAATCGACCCGGCGCCCCCGTACGCGGTGGGCGCACCCGGCTCTTCTTCCGGAGGCAGGCGCTTCACCTCCATGTTCGGATTGACCAGCGTATTGAAGGCGCGCGGCAGTTGCGCCCGGATCCACGCGACGCGCTCCTCGATGAACGCCATGATCTCGGCACGGCCCTGGTCGCCGTCGGCGAATTGGTACCGCGGGTCCTTGGCCAGTGCGTTCATGCGATCGCCGACCGTGCCCTTGGTGTAGCCGGCACCCTTGAGGATCGTCTCCATCCGGGCATGCAGCTGCGCCAGCTCGCTCTGCCCCATGGCGTGCATTTCGTCCGGCGTCATGCTGGTGGTGGTCGAGGCCTTCAGCGCCCACCGGTAGAATTCGTCGCCATTCGGCCGCGCCCACATTCCGGCATCGTCCTTGGCAAGGGCGCGTTGGGCGTCGAGTTCGGCGATCTGCCGATCGAGCGCCGGCGCGATCTCCTGCGCGGCGATGGTCTTCGCGCGCTCAGCCCAGTTCCCGGGAATGGCCTTCGTGCGCCGGGCGAGCGACTCAACCAGCGAGCCGCCGTCGCGCGCGCTCGTCGCCGACAGCCGCATCTGCGACAACGCCTTGTCGATCAGAAACGCCGGGGGTACCAGGCCCTGGCCGCGCGCCGCCTGGATGCGCCCGCGTTCGCCGTCGAGCTGCTTCGCGTACGACTGCAGGCGCGCGAGATACGCCTCGGCGTCGGCTGCGTCGTTGACCGGGTGATCGCTGTCGAGGAATCGCGGGAGGTCGAGATAGGCGCCGACATTCTGGATCACCACATACGGCGTGTTGCGCCAGCTGCCCACCGTGATGTCGCCGTACGGCAGCGCGAAGCCCTCGGCCGCAAGCCCATACGCGCTGCGCACGACCTCGACACTGGTGCGGGTGGCGTGCGTGAGGCGCGAGGTGTCGAACGCAGTGGCGCGCTCGAGATCCTGCCGCACCTGGGCCGCGATCTTCTTCTGGCCATCGGCCGACCGGTCGGCAAGCTGGGAGCGTAGTGCCACCCGAGCGCCGGTGTCGATCCCGAGGGTGGTTGCGCCTTCGGGCGCGAACCGCAGGTAGTTCTCGCCGATCTGATCGAGCAGCGCGAGCGCGTCGGCTTCGGGGTTCGCCGCGGCCGGTGGCGACGCCGGTGTGCTGCTGCAACCGGGCAGGAGCGGCAAGGAGGCAGTGGCGGCAAGAGCCGCCAGGGCTTCACGGCGATTCATCAACGACATCTTCGGCTCCATCGGCTGATTCTACCGTTTACGAGCGTGTGAACGTCCACGCCAGGATGCTACTGGTTTTCTGACCGTGCGCCATTTCGAGCGTATTCACGTCCAGCGCCTTCACCCGTTCAAGCGCGCCGAACAAGCGCGGCAAGTGGGCGCGTTTCGAGACGAGGGTCGTGAACCACCGGCACAGCCGCGGCTGACCGGCACTTTCGGCGATCAGGCGGTGGATGAACCCCAACTCGCCACCGTCGCACCAGAGCTCGCCGGCCTGGCCGCCGAAATTGAGCACCGGCGCCGTCGTCCTCCCGTGACCGAGGTTGCGCCGCTTGCGACGGTTGCCCTCGGCCGCCGCCTCGGCTGAGACATGAAACGGCGGATTGCACATGGACAGAGCAAAGGTTTCGCCCTTCGTGGTGACGCCCTCGAAGCACGCCAGCGGCAACTTCTGCAGACGGCACTCGATCAGATGCGACACCGCCGGATTGGCCGCTACCAGTTTCTCAGCCCACCGCAGCGCCACCGGATCAATCTCGGAGCCGACGAAATGCCAGCCGTACTCACTCGCGCCGATGAGCGGGTAAATGCAGTTGGCACCCATTCCGATGTCGAGGACGCGAACACGGTCCTCTCCAACACCCGGCAGATCGGCGAGATGGTGAAGGTAGTCACTGCGCCCCGGGATCGGCGGACACAGGTACCCTGGCGGCAGGTCCCACTCGTTGATTCCGTACGCGTCCTTTAGCAGCGCCTGGTTGAGGGCCTTCACCGCCGCCGGATTGGCATAGTCGATGGACGCATCGCCGTAGGCGTTCGGGGCGACGAATGCCGCCAGGCGAGGACTGCCGGCGATCAGGCGCGGGAAGTCGTAGCCGGTGCGGAATCGGTTTCGGGGATGCAGCTGTTCTTTGACCGACGGCCTGCTCATCGCCTCCGTGCCCTACCCGCGCAGAATCTTCTCCATCGGCCTGCCCTTGGCCAGTTCATCGACCAGCTGGTCCATGTACCGCACGTTGCGCATCAGCGGGTCGTCGATCTCCTGGATGCGTCAGCCAGCAGATGACCTCGTCCACCTCCTGCTTGGTGCGCCCCTTCTTCTCCGCCTTCTGGAGGTAATGGGGATACACGCTCGCGAAGGACATCCCGTAGATCCGGTGCTTCTCCATCAGGCTACCTCGTCACCTCCGTAGAGGGCTCACTCTCGAACTCCGATTTCGACCTCAGACTCGGGTCTTCCGACGAATGAATATCGTACCGGTCGCCTGTTCATACGCTCGCAGCAGGCGCGCCAGTCTCGCCTTCTCCAGGACCAGCCTCTTGGTGAGGCCCCACGGGCTCCGGCCTTTTTGGTACTTGAGGTCGATCCAGTGCGTCCGAGGACTGGAGTGCCTGAAGGTGTCCCAGAGCATGGGGAGATAGTCGCCATCCGGGGCAAGCCCAACGATGTGTTTGATACCGACTCTTTCCGGATCTCCGCGTCGAAACCGGTAGGTGATCCGTAGCGAGTGACGTTTGCATTTGCACCGGCGGCGCAGAAGGCGCTGATCCCAGCCGCTTGGCGCCAACTCGTCCCAGATGAAGGCGGCGATGCTGCGTGAATGACAGACCGTCAACCACGCGGGGCGGTCGCCGCATGAACTGCATTGCCACCAATATCTAGCCATCGAAACCGGCTCCGTCACT
The DNA here is from genome assembly GCA_030697165.1 of Acidobacteriota bacterium. Classification (NCBI taxonomy): domain Bacteria; kingdom Pseudomonadati; phylum Acidobacteriota; species Acidobacteriota bacterium. Next base: position 562,157 of record JAUYQQ010000022.1, on the reverse strand, counting down.
AGTGACGGAAGTGCCTCCGCCCGGTGAACACCATGGCCAGGCCGTGTTCGTCCGCTGCGGCGATCACTTCGGCGTCCTTCACGGAACCACCGGGCTGCACGACGGCGGTCGCGCCTGCCGCGGCCACGGCGTCAAGCCCATCGCGGAACGGGAAGAAGGCATCGGAGGCCGCCACTGATCCCTTGAGGATCATCGCGACCGCGTCCGACTTCCATCCCGCGGCCTTCATGGTCGCCACCTTGACGGCGTCCACGCGGCTCATCTGGCCGGCGCCGATCGCGAGGGTGCGATGCGCGTCAGTGAAGATCACCGTGTTCGACTTCACGTGTGCCATGACGCGCCAGGCGAAGCGCAGCGCCTGCCACTCCTCCGCCGTCGGCTGGCGCCTGGTGACGACCTTCAGGCCCTCAGCGGGCCACGCCATGTGCGCTTCGACGACTTGATCGCGCTGCTGCACGAGCAGGGCGCCAAGAATGGAGCGATACTCGCTGCCGCCAAGCGCGCCGAAGTCGGCCTCGAGCACGCGCAGGTTCGCCTTCTTGGCCAGGATCGGCCGCGCCGCCTCATCGACCGCGGGCGCGACTACGGCTTCGATGAAGGTCGAGACGATGGCCGTCGCGGTGTCGGCGTCGATCGGACGGTTAAGCCCGATGATGCCACCGAACGCCGCCAACGCATCCGCCTCGCGCGCGCGGACGTAGGCCTCGGCGATGGTCGCGCCGGTCGCCACACCACACGGGTTGGTGTGCTTGATCACCGCGGCGGCCGGCTCGCTGAACTCGAGCACGATCCGCGCGGCCGCATCGAGGTCCAGCAGGTTGGTAAACGACAGTTCTTTGCCCTGGAGAATCGTGGGCGCGCCGAGACCCGACTCGGGCTCGATCGCGTACCACGCGGCCGGCTGATGGGGGTTCTCGCCGTAGCGGAGATCGCGCAGCTTGTGCGCGTGGACCGAGAGTCCGTCGGGGGCGAAGGGACTGTCAGCTCGTGGGGTCTTGAGGTCCTGGGGTCTTGAAAAGACGGCCCCGTCCACGCTGACCTCCGCCAGTGTTCCGGCAATCGCCGTATCGTAGCTGCCGGTGTGCGCGAAGGCGCGGCGGGCCAGGTCGAAGCGGAACTCCACCGACGGCCCGCCGTCACGGTCGAGTTCGGCAATCACCTCGTCGTAATCGGTAGGCGAAACGACGATCAGGACATCGCGGAAGTTCTTGGCCGCGGCGCGGACCAGGCTGGGGCCGCCAATATCGATCTGCTCGATCAGGTCATCGAAATGAATGCCCGGCTTGGCGGCCGTCTCGACGAACGGGTACAGGTTCACCACCACCAGGTCGACCATGCCGATGCCGTGCTCGGCAGCCAGGGCCAGGTCCTCGGGATAGTGCCGGCGGGCCAGGATGCCGCCGTGGATCTTGGGGTGCAGGGTCTTGACGCGGCCGTCCATCATCTCGGGAAAGCCCGTCACGTCGCTCACGTTGACCACCGGCAGGGCCGCGTCGGCCAGCGCCTTGGCGGTGCCGCCGGTCGACACCAATTCAAAGCCACGTTCGGCCAGCGCCCGCCCGAACGGCACCAGGCCAGCCTTGTCAGAAACACTCAGAATCGCACGGCGCATTGACCCTCACCCCATCCAGTCGAAGAAAACACGAACACTCATCCCACGGCACGTCGTTTTGCCAATTGACACCAAATGTAACGGCCCGGTATCATCCCCGCAGTCCATTTGTGCGGACCAGAAGGCCGCAAGTTGCGGCCTTTTTTGTTGCCCTCAAGCTCATCCTTTGGTTGGGACTGAGGGTCGATCACTACGGTGGCCTGAGCCACCTGCAAGACAGGAACAGAACGATGCGTATTACAGGCAAGGTCAAGTGGTTCAATAACGCCAAGGGTTACGGTTTCATCGAGCGCGAAGGCGGCTCCGATGTGTTCGTGCACTACTCGGCGATTCAGGGCGCCGGCTTCCGCTCGCTCGAAGAGGGACAGCCGGTCGAGTTCGAAATCGTCGACGGACCGAAGGGTCCCCAGGCCGGCAACGTAACCCGCGCCGCGTAGTTATAGCTTGACCGAAACGATGCCGGGCTCCCTCCCGGCATCGTTTCCCCGTAAGACCGTCAGTCCTCCCCCGTCCGCACCGGCTTCACCGTCAGCGACACTTTTCCGTCCTTCACGCCCACCCGGAACGCCACCTCGCTGCCGTCGGCCGCGTACTTCGCGACCTGCGCCTTGACGAGCGCGGCCACCCGGTCCATTGGCACCGCCGCCTCGCCGGCCGCCTGCTTCATCTCCGAGAGCGTCTGGAACAGCTCCTTCACCCGGTCATCGTCTGCGCCGCTGCTCGAGAACCGCACCACCCGATCGGGATCACCCGCCGGTGCCTGCTCGGCCTTGGGGACAGTGCGTGGCGGTGAAGGCGGAGGCTTCGCCCCGCCGCCCCGCTTGGGCCGCCCGCCCTCCATCTGGTTGATCTGCCGCTCCCACAGCTCGCAGAACTTGGCGTACTTGTTCTGCAGCGACTCGAAGCGGAACCGGTCGGCGGTGTTGCGGATGAAGGAGCGGTCGTGTTTCTTGACCAGCGCCTCGACGCGGGTGCGCGTCTCCCACGGCAGCCGCGGCAACCGGCCGGCGAAGAACATGTTGTATTCCGCCTCGAGGCGCCGAATCTCGGCCTCGAGGTGCTGCATCTCCTTCTCGAAATCGCTTTTGGGAGACGCCACAGCCCTGGCCTAGTCGAGCAGAAGGAGCCAAATCATCGGCAGCCACAGCTCCCGAGAGTACGGAATGAGCCGATCGTCGATCAGCACCTCGCACCCAGGCACCGGGCCAACGATTTCGAACAGGTCCCTCAGGCGCAACGCATCGCCCGGAAAGAACCGCGCCCGGTGGCGGCGATTGGCGCCCTCGCCGGTCTCGCGATACTCGGCCGACGCCCTGGCCTTGTCCACGGCGGTGTCATAACCCGGTCCCTCGAACGGCGGAAACACCAGGGTCACCGAAAACGGCAGGTCGCGGGGGCCAAACAGCGTCGCGTGGAGATCGGGATCGAGGGCGGCCAGTTCCTCGGCCGTCGGCTCTTCCGGCTTCTCGACGTACGGCCAGAACTTCTCGGCCGGACGATGCGTTTGCTGCGTCATGGGCTTACGGATCGTACTCTAAGGTGCCTAGGGTGCCAAGGGTGCCTAAGGTGCCAAGGGTGCCTAAGGTGCCAGGGTACCAGGGTGCCAAAGTGCCAAAGTGCCAAAGTGCCACGGTGCGGCTATGCTTCTTGGGGTGGCCGATTTTCGATTGATTCCGGCGATTGAAGCATTGCGGCAACGCGAGGGGGTTCGCGCCCTCGAGGTGACGTTCGGCGCCGAGGCGACCGTGCAGGCCTTGCGTGCGGGGGCAGGTCGACTGCGCAACGTAATTGCCGCCGGCAACGAACCCGCCGACAGCGCGGCCGCCGGCGCGCTCATTGAACACGACGCGCGCGAGTCGCTGGCAGCATCTGCGCGCGGGTCGCTGCGGCCGGTCATCAACGCGACCGGGGTCGTGATTCACACCAACCTGGGCCGTGCGCCGCTGGCGCCCGCCGCCCTGCAACGCGCCGCGGCCATCGCCGCGGGCTACTCGAACCTTGAATACGACCTGGCGGCCGGGACGCGCGGCTCGCGCACGGTCCACGCCGAGTCGCTGCTCACCACCCTCACCGGCGCCGAAGCCGCCATCGTCGTCAACAACAACGCCGCGGCGACGCTGCTGATCCTGAGCGGCCTGGCCAATGGCCGCGAGGTGGTGATTTCGCGCGGCGAGCTGGTGGAGATTGGCGGCGGGTTCCGCGTCCCGGACGTGATGCGCCAGTCGGGCGCCACGCTGCGCGAGGTGGGCACCACCAACCGCACGCGGGTCAACGACTACACAGCGACAGTGACGCCGGCCACCGCCATGTTCCTGCGCGTGCATCCGTCGAACTTCCGGATCGAAGGCTTCACCGAGCGTCCGGCGCTGGCCGACCTCGTGCAGGCCGGCCGTGCCATGGGCGTGCCGGTGGTCGAAGACATCGGTAGCGGCTGCCTGGTCGAGGATCTCGCCGGCGAGCCGTCGGTGCAGGCATCGATTGCCGCCGGCGTGGACCTGGTGTGTTTTAGTGGCGACAAGCTGCTCGGCGGACCCCAGTGCGGGATCATCGCCGGCTCGCGCGCGCTGGTCGATCGCCTGCGGACGCATCCGTTGATGCGGGCGCTGCGCGCCGACAAGATCACGTTCGCGCTCCTCGAGGCGACGCTCGCGGAGTACGTCGCCGGTCGGGCGGCCAGCGCCATCCCGGTGCAGCAGATGCTGCACGCCTCGGCCGAATCCATCGAATCGCGCGCGCAGGCACTGGCCGAACGGCTGGCCACGACGGGCTGGCAGGTCGCGACGATCTGCGGCGCGTCAGCGGTCGGCGGCGGCAGCGCGCCGGGGCTGGAACTGCCGACCGTGCTGTTGTCGATCGGCCGCGCCGGCGAATCCGCGGCCGCGACCGAGGCCTGGCTGCGCACGCTCGAGCCACCGGTCATTGCAAGGATTGAAAACGATCGCGTCGTGCTCGACTTGCGGACCGTGCTGCCGGCACAGGACGAGATGCTGGCGACGTTGCTTGGAGCCAGGTCCGGCTAAAGCCGGACGCTGCATCCGACGTGGTCTCAGAGGCGGCGCAACACCATGAGCGTGATGTCGTCGAACTGAGGCGCCGCACCGGCGAACTGGTCGATCGCGTCGAACACCCGCGACACGATCTCGGCCGAGGGCCGATGGCGCGCCTCTTGAACGATCGCCGTCAGGCGGCTCTCGCCGAACTCGTCATCGCCTTCGTTCTGCGCGTCGGGGACGCCGTCTGAACACAGGATCAGGCAATCACCCGGCTCAATAGTGATGGCGGTGGTGTCGTACGGCATACCCGGAGGTAACAGGCCCAGTGGGGCACCGGTCGATGCCAACGAGATCACGTCGCCACCCCTCCTGACCAGCAGGCTGTTGATGTGGCCGGCGCTCACGTAGCTGGCCCGGCCGGTGCCAGGCGCCAACTCCAGCAGGGCCGCCGTGACGTACTTCTCGTCCGCCGTTGAGCCGTGCAGCAATGCGTGCGCGTGGCTGGTCAGATCCTGGAGCGAGGCGGTTCGCCCGAGCAGCGCTCGCAGCGTCGCCTGCATATGACTCATCAGCAATGACGCCGGCAGGCCCTTGCCCGAAACGTCGGCTACGCACAGCAGCACCGAGGCATCGGCACCGGAGCCGATCGGGATGGCGTCGTAGTAGTCGCCGCCACACCGGCGCGCCGGCCGGTTCCGTGCGGCGAGGTCGTAGCCGGCCACGGCAGGCAGCTGGGCAGGGAACAGGCCGGCTTGAATGGTCGCCGCCAATTCGAGCTCGCGCTCGTAGCCGGCACGGGCCACTTCAGCAGCCTTGTTGAGCGCCAGCAAACGCTCGCGCTCGTGGCCGGCCTGCACCGTGCGCTCGAACAGCCGCGCGTTCTCGATGGCGGTCGCGGTCTGCAGCGCCAAGGTGTTCAGGAGCTTGAGTTCGCGCGCCTCGTAGGCCATGGGCAGCGTGCTCGCGAGCATCATCACGCCAATCACCTTCTCGCCCACCTTGAGCGGTGCGCACACCAGCGAGCGCACGTCGATCACCGCGTTGATGCGTCGCGGGTCACCCATCACGTCGTTGACGATCTCGCCGACACCGGTCGCGGCCACCGTGCCGGCAATGCCGGTGCCACGCTTGAAGCCCGAGAGCCCTGGCAATTCATCGCCGAAGGCAGCCGCCGAGGTCAACGCGCCGGTCTCCTCATCGAGCAGCAGGATGGCGCCGTCGGTCGCGACAATCAGGTGGCGCGCCTCCTGCAGCGTGAGCCTGGCCACCAGTTCGAGGTCCAGCAAGGCCGCCAGCTTCTCCGAGAAGCTGTAGATCAGGTTCACCTCGCGGTAGAGGTGCAGCACCTCGGACCCGAGCGCCTTGCGCTCCGATTCTTTCGCGGCCAGGAACTGCAACAGCCCGGCGACCGCCTCGGCGCCCCGCGGTCCAGACACCCAGCCGAGGTCCCTGCCCTCGTGGACTACGGCGTGCCGATCGCCACCGCCGGCCGTGCCGAGCAGGACCCCGCCGGCCGCGTCTTCAACGGCGACGACGCCGCCGAGGGCGCGCTCGAGCGCGGCCATCACCGGTCGCAGCCCGTTCTGGGCGCCCACGATCTGCTTGAGGGAAATCCGGGCCATGAATCAGGGTCAGATGCCGAGCACGTCGCGGGCCTTCATCAACAAGGCGTCCGGGTCGAACGGCTTGGTCATGTAGAGGTCGGCGCCGACCTCGATGCCCCGCTGCCGATCGAACTCCTGCCCCTTGGCGGTCAGCAGGACGATGTAAACATTGGACAGGCCGAGGGTCTTCTTGGCGCGTTCACAGACATCGAAGCCGCTCAGTTTCGGCATCATCACGTCGAGGAACACCAGGTCCGGCTGCAGCGACTGGATCGCGGCCAGGGCCTCTTCGCCGTTGGTCGCCACGTGCAACTCGATGCCCTCGTCTTCGAGCTCCTCGAGCGTCTGATGCAGCAACGTCCGCAGGTGCACTTCATCGTCGACAATCAGGATCTTCTTACTCACGGACACTCCTACCGGTAGACAAAGAAGAGGACATTCTCGAGACCCTTCTCGAACCGCAGGGTCTGCACGATCTCGGGCTTGGGATCAATCGAGCTCAGCATGATGATGTCGGGCTGCAGCATCTTGGCCTTCTCGAACAAGTCGTGGCCGCGCGCCTCGGTCACGCTGTAACCGCGCGCCTTCAGCACCTCGGTCAAGGTCTTCACCGCGGTCGCGTCATCGTCCACCACCAGCACACGCTTGTGCGACTTGCGCTGGTCGAGCAACGCACCGACCTCGCGGAACAGGAGATCGGTGTTGATCGGCTTGGTCAGGTAGCGATCGACGCCCAGCCGGAAGCCGCGCTCGCGGTCCTGGACGATCGACAGGATGACGATCGGAATGTCGAGCGTCTGCGGATCGTTGCGCAGCACGGCCGCCACGTCGAAGCCATTCATCTCGGGCATCATCACGTCGAGCACAATCAGGTCAGGACGCTGGCGGCGGACTTCGCTGACCGCTTCGCGGCCGTTCGCAGCCGTGACCACCGCGTAGCCGGCCTCGGTGAACTCCTGTGTCAGCAACTCGCGAATGTTCGCTTCGTCATCGACCACCAGGATGCGCGGCTGCCGTTCCGCCGTCCGCGGCGTGGTCACCACCACCTGGTCGCGCAACTGGCGCACGACCGTCGCCAGGTCGAGGGGCAGCGACGGCTGCGCCCCATCGGCAAGCGGCAGCGAGAAGGAGAAGGTGCTGCCCTTGCCAAGTTCGCTCTCGACCCAGACGCGGCCGCCGTGGTGTTCGATAATCTCGCGACAAATCGGCAGACCGAGACCGGTGCCCTTGGGCTTGTCGGTCAGCGTGTCGCCCACCTGCTTGAAGCGTTCGAACACTTTGGGCTGATCGGCGGGGGCAATGCCGAGGCCGGTGTCGATCACGCTCACCACCAGCATGTCGGCCTGGCGGACGGCGCGGCAGGTGATGGTGCCGGCGTCGGTGAACTTGACGGCGTTCGACACGAGATTGATGACCACCTGGATCAGGCGATCGCGGTCGCCGGTGATCGCCGGCAGCGTCGCGTCCACGTCCTTCACCAGCTTGAGACCCTTTGGCTCGAGCAGCGAGGCGGTGGCCGCGGTGGCGTGGTCGACGATCTCCTGGACCGTGACCGGCCCCATGTTCCACTCGAGCTTGCCGGCCTCGATCTTGGCGAGATCCAGCACATCGTCAATCAGCTTGGTGAGGCGCTCACCCTCGCCGACCACGACTTGCAGGTTCTCCTGGATCTGCTGCACCGTCTGCAGCACCTTCTTGTCGTCGGTCTTGATGATGGGGAAGATGCGGTCGTCCAGACGCTTCTTGATGATCTTGGCGAACCCCAGCACCGATGTGAGTGGTGTGCGCAGTTCGTGGCTCACCGTCGACAGGAACGCGCTCTTGGCGGCGTCGGCATCCTCGGCGGCCGCCCGGGCCCGCTGGGCCTCCTCGAACAGCCGGCGATTCTCGTGTTCCTGCTCGTTGATCTGCCGGTAGGCGGCGGCGTTATCGAGCGCGATCGCCGTAAACGCCGCCAGGTTCTGCATCATGTTGAGGTGATGCTCGGTGTAGGCCCCCTTCTCCAGGCTCTGGATGGTGACGACACCCAGGACCTTGTCCTTGGAGACGAGCGGCAGGTAGATGATCGACTGCGCCGCCTGCGACATGGTGCCGTCTTCCAGCACCCGCGCGGCTTCGGCGTAGTGCGGAATGTACTGCGGGGACTCCTGCGCCACGTCGTTGATGAAGACCGGCTCGCGGTGCTCGATGCACCACACCGGCAACTGGCTGCGGTCGGTGGTGCTGCGCGAGTAAGGGGCGTAACGCTTGCCCTTTTCGATGGCCAGCCGGTACTCGATCTCGTTCTTGTCGGGGTGATAGAGCCCGACGCCGAACACGTCGGCATCCGCCAGTTCGTTGACACGACTGTAGAGCTTGTCGAAGATGGTGTCGAAATCGAGCGAGGCGGTGATCTCGCGCCCGATATCGCTGAGCAATTCGATGCTGCGGTTGCGCTCGCGCTCCGCTCCGGCCAGGGCCTCAGCGGCGTCAGCCCGCAGGCGGGCTTCGGCAAACTCAGAACGCTCACGCTCCTTGCCGATCAGCCGACGCCGCTGGATGCGATCGATGCCAAAGCCGACAAAGCCGAGAAGAACGAGGTAGCCCCCGTACGCCCACCACGTGCGGTACCACGGCGGCAGGATGGTGAAGGCATAGAGACCCTCCTCGCTGATCTGGCCCAGCTCATTGCGGGCGCGGACATGAAACCGATAGTCGCCAAACGACAGGTTGGTGTAGTCACGGCGCGTCTCTCTGGACCATGGCGACCAATCGGAGTCGGTACCATCGAGGCGGGACTGGTACTCCGTCGCGCCCTCGTTCAGGAACGACGGTGCGGCAAACTCGAAACGAAGTGCGCGGCTGACGGCCGCGAGCTGGGGAGGCGCATCCTCGGCGTAAGTGGGCGCCATGGTTTGGGACTGGTTCAGGGTGATTCGCCGAATGAGCGCGGCGAACGGCGGCACGGTCCGATCGAACTTGGTGGTGTCGAAGCGGGCCAGACGACCTGCCGTGCCAAACCACAACACGCCGTCCCGTTCCGCGAAAAACGCACCGCCGCGTTGGGCGGCGAATCGGCTGAACAACTGCCGGTCGGCGGCGTAGCTCCCATCGGACTGGCGCGTCAACACGGCGGCTTCCCGCGCCGTCCCAACATAGACGCGTCCATCGGGTCCCTCGACGATCCGAAGGAACCCACCGTCGGCGTCGCGCGCCACCACTTCGAACGTCCTGTCTACGACGAACTTTCCGCTCGCGGGGTCGAGCACGGCCACCTGCCCCTGCTGCGAGACGTACGGTCGATCGGCGACACTCACGACCGAGGCGAAACCTGCGACCAGTCCCTCGGCGGCGCCGTAACGCATCACCTCCGGTCTCAGCGGCCGCGGCTCGCCGGCCTTCGAGTCCGCTCCCTTGACAATCAAAAGGCCCGACGACTGGGTGCCAGCCCAAATCGTGCCGTCGGCCGCCTGGTAGAGACTGCGCACCTGCTCGGTTAGGCCGGGGACGCGTCCTTCGTCGACCCACTGCCCATTCTCCCAGCGCACTGAGGCGAGACCGTCGCCGAGGCCGGTGAAGACCCGGTGTGGGTTGAGGCGCGAGACGTGGCTGACGAACGTGTTGTACGAACCGGCTCGCGATGCGACGATCGGCCTGGCGGTTGTTCCGGTGATGACGTAGAGACCATCGGAAGCGTTCAGCAGCAGTTGCGACTTTGCCTTGCCGCCAGGATCCACGAACTCGGTCAAGGCCCAGCACTGGTTGGCGACACCAGTCACCGCCCGCAAGTCGGGTGATCCGGTGGCGTTCGGGACCAGATACTGAACCCCCTGCCCGTGTGCCATGTAGATCCGGCCTTCATGCCGTATCACCCCCACCACGGCAGCCCGCAGGCCCTCGGCCGTGCTGTACAGCGAAAACGGCGACTGCGCCTCGACCCGTGCGAGGCCAACCGCCAACCCCAACCACAGCCCTCCCTCGCGATCGGCCATCACGTAGTACACCGACGGGCTCGCGAGGCCGTCGCTCTCATCGACCTGCTCGAGTACCCGGCCCTGGCGATCGATGATCACTACACCGGCAGCCGTGGTCGAGAGCGCGATGCCGCCTGTTGGCAGCACGAACCCACGATAAAGGTTGGATTTCTTGAGCAGCTCGTCAGCTTCCGTCACGAACGGCACCATCGTCGTGCCGTCGTAGAGGAAGACACCAGCCTCACGCGTGCCCATCAGCAGGCGCTTCTCGTCGAAGGGGATGATGATGGGATAGGGCTCCGCACCCATCCGTTCGGCGCCGGGCACCGGCTCGAACGTGTCGCCGACCAGGCGCATTAGCGCGCCATCGGTCTGGCCGATGTAGAGCGTGTTGTTCGCAAACTGCGCGCGGTTGAAAATGCGCCCCGTGGGCTTCCACATCCGCATCTGCCCGTTGGCCCACCGGAAGAGCGCGACTGAGGTCTGGAAGTACACGCCTTCGGGGGCCGTGAAGATGCGCCAGACATCCTCGAATCGCGGGGCGTCTGACGGGATCTTGTCGAGCATCGACACAAACTGCGTCTCGCCCTTGGCATCTGGCGCGAGGTAGCCGAGGTCGCCGTTGCCACCAGCATAGATGCGGCCGGAGGCGTCGATCGCCAGGGACCGGATGGTCGCGCGGGCCGGCGTGAGGATCTGCCGCCAGGTGACGCCGTCGTACTCCAGGAGGGCGTTGGTGGACCCCACGTAAATCACGCCGCGGGCGTCTTGCACCATCGACCAGTTCTGCCCACCGCCGTCGTAGACCTCTGGCGAGTAGTGCCGGATGAGCAGACCACCAGCCTCGGGGTGGCGCCCGGCAGGAATTGGCTGGGGGGCAGAAGACGTCTGCGCGAGTGCGGAAGCCGTCAGCAAGCAGACGGCGGCAAGAGCGGCTGGAAGTCGCATTCGAATGGGCCCCCTCGTGGGCAGGCCCGATTCTACTGCGGCGGGGTCTGACCCCGAGGGAGATTCGGCGTGGGGTCTGCCCCCGAGGGATATCTGTCGAGGGGTCTGACCCCATCGCGGAGGCTGCGACCCGATCCTGTGCCAGGGGGACAGACCCCTCGGCAACTCCTGCTCGGGGTCAGTCCCCGGCTAGAAGATCGTGCTGATGGATGCCTGCGCGAAGTCGATCACCGCCGTCGGCAGCACGCCGAGGTAGAGCACGCCGACGAGCGCCAGCACCAGCCCTGACATGGCCAGGCCGGTGATCGGGGCCGGCACGGGCCGGGCATCGCGGTCGGTCATGAACATCATCACGACAATCCGCAGGTAGAAGAACACCGAGACCACGCTCGACAGCACGCCGATGATGGCCAGGCCGTAATAGCCCGAGCCGATCGCGGCGCTGAAGACATACCACTTGGCAATGAAGCCTGCGGTCGGCGGGAAGCCGCCGAGCGACAGCAGGAAGAAGGTCATCAACACGGCCAGCGCCGGGTGGCTCTTGAACAAGCCGGCGTAGTCGCGCAGGTCGTCGTTGGCGCGCTCGCGCGTGCCGAGCAGGGCAATCACTCCGAAGGCGCCAAGGTTGGTCAGCGCATAGGCGGCCAGGTAGAACAGGATGGCGGCCTTGCCGACGTCGTTACCGGCGACCAGGCCGGCCAGGATGTAGCCGCCGTGCGCAATGCTCGAATACGCCAGCATGCGTTTGAGGCTGGTCTGCGCGACACCGACGACCGTGCCGAGAATCATGGTCGCCGCGGCAATGGCCCACAGCACCGGCGCCCAGTCGGTAATCATCGGCTCGAGCGCCGACAGGAACACGCGCACGAAGGCGGCCACGGCCGCGGCCTTCACGCCGGTCGACATGAAACCGGTCACGACCGCCGGCGCACCCTCGTAAACGTCGGGCGACCACATGTGGAACGGCACCGCCGCCACCTTGAAGGCAAAGCCGACAATCAGCAGGCCGACGCCCAGCAGGATCATCGGGTTGCCGCTCATCGACTGGGCGGCAATCACCGAGCCGATGCGGTCGAGGTTGGTGCTGCCGGTCACGCCGTAGAGGAACGCCACGCCGTAGAGAAAGAACGAACTGGCGAAGGCGCCGAGCAGGAAGTACTTGAACGCCGCCTCGGTGCTCTGCTGCTGCTCGCGCCGGATGCCGGTGAGCACGTAGACCGCAATCGACATGGTCTCGAGCGCCAGGAAAATCACCAGCAGGTCGGTGGCCTGCCCCATCAGCATCATGCCGACGATGGCGAACAGCATGATGGCGTAGTACTCGCCCGCCGGGATGCCGTCGCGCTCGACGGTTTGCGACGAGAAGATCACCGTCAGGATGCCGACGCCCACCAGGACCAGGTTGACGAACAGCGAGAAGTTGTCGGCCGTCACCACGCCGAAGCTGGTGGCGTTGCGGTTCCACAGCAGGATCGACGCCGCGCCGGCGCCAATCAGGCCGATGATGGCCAGCCCGCCAATGGGCATCTTCTCGTCGCGGCCGCGGAACGCTTCCGCGAGCAGGACGACCAGACCAGCCAGGGTCACGCAGAGAATCGGGATGACGGCGTCGAACTGGCTGCTGATCATCGACCCGCCTCCGCCAAGACGCCGGGTGTCTTTTCAGCAAGTTTGGGGTCTGAAAAGACACCCGGCGTCTTCAACACGACCAGCGGCTGGCGTGCCTGCACGCGATCGACCAGGCGCTGAATTGCCGGCTCCATCGGTTTCAGGAACACGTTCGGGAACACGCCCATGCCGATGGCGGCGGCCGCCAGCGGACCCACAATCGCCCACTCGCGGAACGACAGGTCCTTGAGGCCGGCGTTATGGCTGTTGGTGATCTTCCCGTAGAAGACCCGCTGGAACATCCACAACATGTAGACGGCCGAAAGAATCACGCCGAGGGCGGCGACCACGACGAAGCGCGGATCCCACTTGAAGGCGCCGAGCATGATCAGGAACTCGCCGATGAACCCGTTCATGCCGGGCAGGCCGATCGACGACAGCGTCAGGATCAGCATCACCGCCGTCAGCCGCGGCATCACCGTCTTGAGGCCGCCGAACTCGCTGATCTGGCGCGTATGCCGCCGGTCCGAGAGCATGCCGACGATGCAGAACAGGCCGCCGGTGCTGACGCCGTGGGCCAGCATCTGGTACGACGCGCCCTGCAGCCCCTGCATGTTGAACGCGGCAATGCCGAGTACCACGAAGCCCATGTGGCTGACCGACGAGTAGGCCACCAGCTTCTTCATGTCGGGCTGCACCATCGCGACGAGCGCGCCGTAAACGATGGCGATCACCGCCAGCGTGGCGAGCAGCGGTGCGAAGTAGAGCCCCGCCTCCGGGAACAGCGGGAAGGCCAGGCGAATCAAGCCGTAGCCGCCCATCTTCAGCATCACGCCGGCCAGGATCACCGAACCGGGCGTCGGCGCCTGCACGTGCGCATCAGGCAGCCAGGTGTGGAACGGGAACAGCGGCACCTTGATGATGAACGCCAGCGCAAACGCCAGGAAGAACCAGTACTGCGTGCTGGCCGGAATCGACAACTCGTAGAGCTTGAGCAGATCGAAGCTGTACTCGCCGGTCGCCGACTGGTGCAGCCACGACAGGCCAATAATCGCCACCAGCATCAACACGCTGCCGGCCATGGTGTAGAGGATGAACTTGACGGCGGCGTAGATACGCTGGTCGTAGCCCCAGATCCCGATCAGGAAGTACATCGGGATCAGGACGAAGTCCCAGAAGATATAGAAGAGGAAAATATCGAGGGCGCTGAACACGCCAATCATCGACGCCTCGAGCAGCAGCATGAAGATCGAGAATTCCTTGACGTTCTTCTCGATGCTGTCCCACCCCGACAGCAGCGCCAGCGGCGTGAGGAAGCCGGTCAGCACCAGCAGCATCAGGCTCAGGCCGTCGATGCCGACGTAGTACTCGATGCCGAACGCCGGGATCCAGGCGCGCCGCTCGACGAACTGGAACGCCGGCGCGCCGGCCGACGGGTCGAAGCCGGCCCACAGCGCCAGCGTGACCGCGAAGGTCACGAGCGAAATGGCCAGCGTCAGGTTCCGGACCAGCGCGTTCTTCGCACCATCGCGGTTCGACACGAACAGCAGCAGCACCGACCCGATGATGGGCAGGAGGATGGCGATGGAGAGTAGGGGCAACCCGTTCACGTCGCGCTATCTCCAGAAGTAATAGGCAAGGATTGACACCGCGCCCGCGAAAATGGCTGCCGCATAGGTCTTGACCGACCCGTTCTGCAGCAGCCGAAGAACAATGCTGACGCCGCTCACGAAGTAGCCTGCGCCGTTGACCGCGCCGTCGACGACCTTCACGTCAAAGCCGCGCCACAGGCCTTCCTGGGACACCACCTTGATCGGTTGCACGATGGTCGCGTCGTAGACCTCGTCCACGTAGTACTTGTTCAACAGCAACTTGTGCACCCCGGAAAACTGGGTCGCCATCTGCGCCGGGATGTCCTTGCGCTTCAGCCACAGGAACGTCGCCAGCCCGATGCCCGCAAAGGCGACCAGCGACGAGACGGCCATCAGCGTCAGCTCGAGCGCCGCGTGGTCCGCGACGGCCGCGCCCTCGCCCGGCAGGCAGTCGGCCAGGGCGATACCGGCCAGTTCGCCGACCGCGACCGGCTGGCCGCAGTTGGTCGCCTGGAAGGCCGGCTCGAGCCACGTGCCAAGCGCCAGGTGGCCGCCGAGCGCATGCGGAATGTTGGTGTAGCCGGCCAGGATCGAGCCGATCGCCAGCACAATCAGCGCGAACGCCATCGGCGCCGGCGCGTCATGCAAGTGGGGCTGGTGGGACGGGTTGGGCTGGTGCGGATGGCCGTGGTCGTCGTGACCGTGAGCGTGCGCCGCCGCTGCGCCGAACCGTTCCTCGCCGTGGAAGGTCAGGTGCACGAGGCGGAACATGTAGGTCGCCGTCAGCAGTGATGTCAACACGCCGACCGCCCACAAGATCTGGCTGCCGTGCAGGAAGGTCTCGAACAGGATCTCGTCCTTCGAGAAGAACCCCGACAGGAACGGCACGCCGGAAATGGCGATCGCGGCAATCACGAACGTCCAGTAGGTGATCGGGATGTGCTTCTTGAGGCCACCCATCTTGCGGATGTCCTGCTCGCCGTGCAGTGCGTGGATGACCGCGCCCGAACCGAGGAACAGGCAGGCCTTGAAGAAGGCGTGGGTCATCAGGTGGAAGATACCGGCGCCGAAGGCGCCCATGCCCATGGCCAGGAACATATAGCCCAGCTGCGACACGGTCGAGTACGCCAGCACCCGCTTGATGTCGTTCTGCACCAGGCCGATGGTGCCGGCCAAGAGCGCCGTGGCGGCGCCGACGACCGCGACGATGGTCATCGTGATCGGCGCATGCTCGAACAGCACGGCGTTGCGGCCGATCATGTAGACGCCCGCGGTGACCATGGTCGCGGCGTGGATCAGGGCCGACACCGGGGTCGGGCCTTCCATGGCGTCGGGCAGCCAGGTATAGAGCGGAATTTGCGCCGACTTGCCGGTCGCGCCAATGAACAGCAGCAGCGTGATCAGCGACAAGGTGCCGAAGGTCACCTCCACCGGCATTTCTTTCGCGGCCAGCGCGATGGTGGTGAAGTCGAGCGAGTTGAACGTCACCACCAGCAGCAAGGCGCCGAGCAGGAACGCGAAGTCACCAATCCGGTTGACGACGAACGCCTTCTTGGCGGCATCCTGGGCCGCCTGCTTCTCGTAGTAGAAGCCGATCAGCAGGTACGAGCACAAGCCGACGCCTTCCCAGCCCACGAACATCACCAGGACGTTCGAGCCGAGCACCAGCATCAGCATGAAGAAGCAGAACAGGTTCAGGTACGAGAAGTACCGGGCGAACGCCTCGTCGGTTTCCTCGTGCATGTACGAGGTCGAGTAGATGTGAATCAGCGAGCCGATCCCGGTGATCACCAGGATCATCACCGCCGACAGCGCGTCGAGGCGCAGGGCGAGGTCGAGCGAGAAATCGCCCGCGGTGATCCAAGTGAACAGCGTCTGGTTGATCTGCCGCGACTCGGGCGGCATGGCCGAGAGCGACCACACCTGCATCACGGCGAGCAGGAACGAGACCACCATCACGGCCGACGCCAGTCCGCCGGTCACCGCCTTGGGCAGCCGCCGCCCCATCGTCGCATTGACGAGGAAGCCGGCGAACGGAAGGAGTGGAATAAGGGCTAGCACCGGGTCACCACTTCAAGGACGTGAAGGCTTCGGGGTTGAGCGACTCGCGGTGGCGGAACAGGCCAATCACCAGCGCGAGGCCGACGGCGGCTTCGGCGGCGGCGACGGTCATCACGAAGAACGTGATGATCTGGCCGTCGACGGTGCCGAGCTGGCGGCCGAACGCGACAAACGCCAGGTTGACCGCGTTCAGCATGATTTCCACCGACAGCAGCAGCGTGATCAGGTTGCGGCGCAGGAACACGCCGGCCGCACCGATCGAGAACAACAGGCCCGAGAGCACGAGATAGTGGCCAATCGACATGGTCACTTCTCCTTCTTCGCGAGGATGACCGCGCCGACCATCGCCACGATGATCAGGATCGAGGTCACTTCAAACGCGAACATATAGTCGGTGAACAACACGCGGCCGAGCTCGGCGACCGACGACACCGCCGGGTTGCTGTCGGCCACGCCGGCGCCGAGGCCGGCGGTGCGCGACAGCGCCCAGGCCAGTTCGAGCGCCAGCAGCACCGCGAGCACGCCGCCGATGCGGACCGCCATCGGGCGGTACAGCGGGTGCGCGCGATCCCATTCCGCCGCGTCCTCGCGCGGCACGTTCAGCAGCATCACCACGAACAGGAACAGCACCATGATGGCGCCGGCGTAGATGATGATCTGCACCACCGCCACGAACGGCGCCTCGAGCAGCACGTAGAGGCCCGACAGCCCGAAGAACGAGGCAATCAGGGCCAGCACGCTGTAGACCGGGTTTCGCTGGGTGACGACCAGCAACGACCCGAGCACCGCGGCGCCGGCGAAGGCGTAGAAGAGCAACGCGTCAGAGCTCAAAGTAGAGCACCCCCGCGGCTGTGAGAAGCATGTTGACCGTCGCCAACGGCAGCAGCACCTTCCATCCAAACGCCATCAGTTGGTCGTACCGGAAGCGCGGGAGCGTCCACCGCAGCCACAGGTAGCAGAACAAGAGGAACGCCAGCTTGATCAGGAACCAGATCCAGCCGTACTCGGGCGGGATGAACGGACCGTGCCAGCCGCCCATGAACAGGTTCACCGCGACCGCCGAGACGGTGACCATGTTGATGTACTCGGCCATGAAGAACATGGCGAAGCGCATCGAGCTGTATTCGGTGTGGTAGCCGGCCACCAGCTCCTGTTCGGCTTCCGGAAAGTCGAACGGCGCGCGGTTGGTTTCGGCGATGCCGGCGCAGGCGAACACGAAGAACGCGACCGGCTGGATGAAGATGTACCACTTCGGGATGAAGCCGAACCAGTAGCCCTGCTGCAGGTCGACGATCTCGGTCAGCGACAGCGACCCGGCGAACATGACCACCGTGGCCAGCGAAATGCCGTAAGCCAGCTCGTAGCTGATCATCTGCGCCGAGCTGCGCAGGCCGCCGAGCAGCGAGTACTTCGAGTTGCTGGCCCAGCCGGCCAGCACGATGCCGTAAACGCCCATCGAGGCGACCGCGAAAATGACCAGCACCGCGACGTCGAGGTCGGCGATCACCAGCGCCATCGGCTCGGGCAGCAGGCCGTAGAACGTGGTCGCTGCGCCAAAGGGCACCGGGCCGAACGCCAGGAACGCGGTGGTCACCGAGATAATCGGCGCCATGGTGAACAGCAGCGCATCCGCCGCCTTGGGCCGCAGTTCTTCCTTGAAGAACAACTTGACGATGTCGGCAATCGGCTGGAGCAGGCCGTGGGGACCGACCCGCGTCGGACCGAGACGCTGCTGCATGAACGCCGCGACCTTGCGCTCGGCGTAGACCATCACGGCCGCCGAAATCTGCAGCGCCATGAACACCACGCCGACCAGCGTGGCGTAGGCAATAAACATCGGCGACGTGACCCAGGTGATGATGTCGGCCACGTTAGTGGGTCCCTGCCAGCTTGGCCGTCTGTGAACGATACGCTGCGGGCTTGGGTTGGGTGCCGGTCACGTAGGCTTCGAACTCCGGCTTGAACAGCTTGAGGGTGGTCAGCACCGGCGTCGCCGCCGCGTCGCCGAAGGCGCACAGCGTCTTGCCGTTGATCTGGTTGGCGACACTGCCGAGCAGGGCGATGTCCTTCTCGGTGGCCTGGCCGTTGATCATGCGATGCAGGATGCGATACAGCCAGTCGGTGCCTTCGCGGCAGGGCGTGCACTTGCCGCACGATTCGTGACGGTAGAAGTGCAGCAGGTTGTCGGCGAGCCAGACCATGTCGGTGGTGTCGTCGAGCGCCATGATCGCCGCCGAACCCAGCAACGAGCCGGCCTGCTGGACGGCGTCGAAGCTGGCCGGGATGTCGAGTTGCTCCGGCAACAGGATCGGCACCGAGGAGCCGCCGGGAATGACGGCCTTCAGCGTGCGGCCGTCGAGCGGGCCGCCGGCGTAGTCGTAAATCAGTTCCTTGAGGGTGACCTTCATCGGCGCCTCGAATACGCCAGGACGCTTCACCGCGCCGCTCACGCAGAACAGCTTCGGGCCGCCGTTCTTCTCGGGCCCGAGCGCCACGAACCAGTCGGCGCCGCGCGTCATCACGAGCGGGACATTGCAGAGGGTCTCGACGTTGTTGACCGCCGTCGGGCAGCCCCAGGCGCCTTCGACCGCGGGAAAGGGCGGCTTGAAGCGCGGCTGGGCGCGCTTGCCTTCGAGCGACTCGAGCAGCGCGGTTTCTTCGCCGGCTTCGTAGGCGCCGGCGCCGCGGTGCAGGTAGACCTCGCAGTCGAAACCCGAACCGAGAATGTTCTTGCCGACGAACCCGGCCTTGCGGGCATCGTCGATGGCCTTCTGCATGGTCGGGAAGAGGTGCTGGAACTCGCCGCGAATGTAGATGTAGGCGGCTTTCGAGCCGATTGCGAAGCAGCCAATCAGGCAGCCCTCCACCAGGAGGTGGGGATTGCGCTCCATCAACAGGTGATCCTTGAAGGTGCCCGGCTCGCTCTCGTCGGCGTTGCAGACAATGAACTTGGGCTTGGGCGACTTCTTGTCGACGAACTGCCACTTGAGCCCGGTCGGGAAACCGGCGCCGCCGCGGCCGCGCAAGCCCGACTTCTTGACGTCTTCGATCACCGCGTCGGGGGTCATCGTCAGGGCCTTCTTCAGCCCTTCGTAGCCGGCCTGGTTCTGGACGTAGTGATCCAGTTCCGCGCCGCCCGGCGTGTACGCGTACTTCGTGAGTACGGGTTCGTAGTCGGGCACCGACTTGGGCTTCACCGGCGTGGTGGTCTTGCCCTGCCACTCGCTTTCGGGACGGCCCTCGATGGCGAGGTGGCAACCGCCAAGCGCCTTGAGGCCATCGGCCTTGATCCGGTCAACGAACGCGCCGGCCGCCTCGGGCGCCAGGTGCTCGTGCCAGTGATCGTTGTTCACCATCACCACCGGCGCGCGGTCGCACGCGCCGAGGCATTCCATCGGCTGGATGGTGAACATGCCGGTCGGGTCGGTCTGGCCGGCCGTGATGCCCAGCTTGCGCTCGAGTTCTTCGACGACCCGTTCGGCGCCGGCCAGCGCGCACGACAGGGTCGTGCAGACCTGCAGCACGTACTTGCCCACCGGGTTGCGGTGGAACATCACGTAGTACGAGACGACGTCCTCGACCTCGGCGGTCGTGCAGCCAATCACCTCGGCCACGTGGCGCGCCACGTTGTTGCTGATGTAGCCCTGCTGCGCCTGCGCGAGATAGAGCGCATGCAGCACCGCCGACTTGCGGTGCTCGGGCGCGTAGTGCGCGGCAAACTCCTCGAACTGCGCGCGCGCCTCGGCGCTGAACGCGAACTCCGGGCCCTCCGGCAGCGTGGCCCGCATCGAGCGATGCCAACCCTCCGTGCCGTACGGCATCGTGGGATGAAAGCTCATCGGTCCACGTCTCCCATCACGACGTCGAGCGATCCAATCACGGCGATCACGTCCGCGATCATGCCTCCGACGACGAACTTGTGCAGGGCCTGGCAGGCAAACAGTGCGGGCGCGCGCATGTGCACGCGCCACGGACGATTGGTGCCGTCCGAGACCACGTAACAGCCATGCTCGCCGCGCGGCCCTTCGACCGGGACGTAGGCGTCGCCGGCCGGCACCTTGAAGCCCTGCGAGTAAATCAGGAAGTGCTGAATCAGCGCTTCCATTTCCGTGTAGACCTGGTCCTTGGGCGGCGGCACGACCCGCCGGTCATCGCACGCCCACGCCCCGACCGGGTCAATGCGCTCGAGCGCCTGGTTGCAGATCTTGACGCTTTCGCGCATCTCGGCCATGCGCGTGAGGTAGCGATCGTAGACGTCGCCGTTCGAGGCGCCGATCACGTCGAACTCGTAGGTGTCGTAATCGCAGTACGGGAAGGCGCGGCGGACGTCGTAGTCGCCGCCGGCGGCGCGGGCGATCGGGCCGAACAGCCCCCACTTGCAGCAGTCGTCGTAGCTGATCACGCCGACGCCGCGGGTGCGGTCCATCCAGATCGGGTTCTTGGTAATCAGCGTTTCGTATTCATCGATCTTGCCCGGCATTCGGTCGAGGAACGCCCTGACCGCTTCCTTGTACCCGCGCGGGATGTCTTCTTTCAGGCCGCCGACCCGGATATAGCTCGGGAAGAACCTGAAGCCGCCGAGCATCTCGTTCAGGTTCATGATGATTTCGCGCTCGCGTAGCGCGTGGAGCAGGCCGGTGATCGCGCCAATCTCCATGGCGTGCGTGCCGAACCACACCAGGTGGCTGCTGAGGCGCTGCAACTCCGCGATCAGCACGCGGATCGCGCTGACCCGCGCCGGCATCTGCTCGTCGAGGCCGAGCATCTTCTCAACCGTCAGGCAGAACGCCAGGCTGTTGGACTGGGCGCCGAGGTAATCCATGCGCTCGACCAGCGGGATCACCTGCTGCCACTTCTTCTGCTCGCAGGTCTTCTCGATGCCGGTGTGCAGGTAGCCGACGGTCGGCGACACCGACACCACGGTCTCGCCATCGAGCTCCAGCACCAGCCGCAGCACGCCGTGCGTGCTGGGGTGCTGTGGCCCCATGTTGACCGTCATCGTCTCGGTGCGTACGTCAGCCATTCAGCTCTTCCTCAACCCACTCGCAAAGGATGTGCAACATGGTGATGTGCACTTCCTGAATTCTCGGCGTCCGATCGTCGTCGACCGCGAGATGAATCGCCGCCATCGGTCCGGCCTCGCCGCCTCGCCCGGTCAGGGCAATGGTCACGAGCCCCCGCCGATTCGCTTCCTCGAGCGCCCGCACCACGTTCGGCGAGTTCCCGCTGGTGGTAATGCCCAGCGCGATGTCGCCGGCCTGGCCGTGCGCCTCGATCTGCCGCGCGAATACGCGATCAAACCCGTAGTCGTTGCCGAGCGCGGTCAGGATACTGGTGTCGGTCGAGAGCGCAAGTGCCGGCCACGCTCGACGCTCGACCAAATACCGCCCGACCAGTTCCGCCACGAAGTGCTGGGCGTCGGCGGCACTGCCGCCGTTGCCGAACACCAGAATCTTCCGTCCCTGCCGCAGCGCCGCCACCATCGCCTCGGCGGCCTGCGTCAATCCGCGAACGTCTTGCGCCGCCCGTTCATGAGCCCGCGCCGCCTCGCGCAGCGTTGCCGCCGCCCGGCCACTGCGCGCCTCGTCCGTCATTTCGGTTTGGCAGCCGTCCGCTGGTAGCGATCGCGCTCCATGTTCGCCTTGAACTCTTCTTCGGTGATCTGCAACGGCATGTAGGTCTGCGCGTCCTTCCGCAACTGCACCGGGTAGTCCTTGCGCAGCGGATGGCCTTCCCACTCGTCGGGCATCATCAACCGGCGCAGATCGGCGTGGCCGTCGAACACGAGGCCAAACAGGTCGTAGAGCTCGCGCTCGGGCCAGCCGGCGCCCGGGTAGAGCACTGACAGCGTCTCGATCGCTTCCTGGGCGTTGATTTGCACTTTCAGTCGCACGCGCGCGCGGCGGTGCGGCGACACCAGGTGATAGACCAGATCGAAGCGCGGCAGGCGGTGGGGATGAAAGTCCACCGCGGTGACGTCCGAGAACGCGATGAACTCGAGGCCCGGGGCCTGCAAGGCGCGGCACGTCGGGACGATGAACTCGCGCGGCACGCCGATCGTCGGCGTCACGGCGGCGTCCGCCGAGGCCAACGCCTGGAACGTCGCGCCGGGCACCGCCGGCGTGATCGCGGCGATCAGTTCGTCAGCGGTCATGCGATGCGGACCTTCGGGGTCTGATCGAGCTTCGAGGCGGCAATCTTCTTCTGCAGCTGCACGATCCCGTAGATCAGCGCCTCGGGACGCGGCGGGCAGCCGGGAATGAACACGTCAACCGGCACGACCTGGTCGGAGCCCTGGACGATGGCGTAGTTGTCGAACACGCCGCCGCACGACGCGCAGGCGCCCATCGAGATCACCCACTTCGGCTCGGGCATCTGGTCGTAGATGCGGCGCATCGCCGGGGCCATCTTGCGCGACAGGCGGCCGGCAATGATCATCAGGTCCGCCTGCCGGGGCGAGCCGCGGAACACTTCCGCGCCAAAACGCGCCAGGTCGTAGCGGCCGGCGCCCGTCGCCATCATCTCGATCGCACAGCAGGCCAGGCCGAACGCCACCGGCCAGATCGCCGACCGGCGCGCCCACTGAATCATGAATTCAGCAGACGTCGTCAGGACGGGGATTTCGTAATCAGTTTCGAGTCCCATAACGGTATCTCTTCACCACGGCCGGGCCGGGTTTGGGCGCGTGCTTGTAGTCGGGATCAAACTCGGGGCCCCAATCGAGCACGCCCTTGCGCCAGATATAGATGTAGCCAACCATCAGGATCAGGAAAAAAACGACGATCTGGATCAGGCCCGTCCAGCCCAGGTCGCGCATCGCCATGGCCCACGGATAGAGAAAGGCCACTTCGATGTCGAACAGCAGGAAGATCATCGCAATCAGGTAGAACTTCACCGACTGCCGCTCGCGCGCGTCGCCGACCGGCGGCATGCCGCACTCGTACGCTGCCAGCTTTTCGGGCGTGGGATTGCGCGGGCCGAGGAAGTACGACAGCACCACGGAGACAATGCCGAAGCCGACCCCGATCGCCGCTAGTAGTAGGATTCCGCCCCAGCCGTCCATGTTCTAAGACACCCGTTTGCGCCGCGAATTATGTCACGCACGCCAGTTTTCTGCGCGCTTGTGAAGGATATCACACGCACTACAATCGCACCTGCATGCGGGTCTCCTCGGAACGGCTGATTGTCGGAGCGGTGCTCGCCTTGTCGGCCGCCAGCCTGGTCGTCCAGGCCTTCATCCTGCGGCCCCACCTGTGGCCCGCCGGCGCCGGACTCGCCGTTTCCGGCGAGAACGTCATGGGCGTGCTCGCGGAGCCGCGGCCGGTTGCGGTCATTCGCCCTCCCGACGTGCGCGCCGCCGCCGGCCAGCCCGTAACCGTCATGCGCGTGTGGCCCGGGGGCGCCGCCGACCGCGCCGGCATTCGCGTGGGCGACCACCTCAGGACGCTGCCACCCGACCCGGCCGACCGCCTGCGCATTTGGCGCGAGCTGCAGCAACAGCGCCCCGGCGCGCCGCTCGCACTCAGTATTACCAGCGCGGCCACGGGCACGACGCGCGAAGTCGTCGTCGAGCAACCCGCCATCTGGTCGATGGCCGGCGCGACGTGGGGCACCTGGCTGCGCCTGCACGCCGGACCGTTGGCGCAAATGACGGCGTTTCTCGCCGGCGCGGCGACGCTGCTGGCGCTCGGCGCGCGCGGCTCCACGGCGATGCTGATGACGCTGGCCTTGATCGTGACCGCGGCCGCCAACGGCGGGCCGCTGCTCGGCAGCGCGCAGGCCATCCCGATGCTCGGCACCATCCTGCTGATCTTCAACTGGATCATCACGGCGCTGTCGTTCCCCATCATCGGACTGGCCGTGCTGTTCTTTCCGCACCGCGCCGAGATCCTCGATCGCCATCGCTGGATCGTCCCCGCGGTCGTCGCGGCCGCGCTCCCGATGCTCGTCATCGGCAGCATCAGCGCGGCGTTCCTGCTGGGCGTGGATGCGGCGCTGCCGGCGCTCACCTGGATTGCCGCGCGGGCCTGGACCTTCGACGCCTGCTTCGCGCTGGGCCTGGGCGCCAACGTGTTGATCGTGATCGAAGGCATTGGCCGCTACCGCGCCAACCTCGACGCCAACGAGCGGCGCCGCATCCAGATCGTCGTGTTTACCGGCGTGCCCGCAGTCTTCGCCTACGCGCTCAAGACCGGCGTCCCGCTGTTGTCGGGCCTGCTCGGCCGGCCGATGGAACTGCCGTGGCTGCTCGAGGCCGTGCTGCAGGCGATCGTCCTGCTGCCCGCTTTCGGCCTGCCCTATGCCGTGGCGGTGCGGCACGTCTTCAGCCCGCGCACGGTGCTGCGACGCAGCCTTCAGTATGCGTTCGCGCGGCGCACGCTGGCGGTGCTGGTCGTCCTGCCGGTGATTGCGCTCGTGGCCTCGCTCGTGCAGCAGCGTGACATGTCGCTGTCGATGATCGTCAGCGGCCGCCCGCTGTTCTACCTGGTCTGCCTCGCCATGCTCGGCCTCGGCCTGCGCTACCGGGTCGCGGCGCAGCGGTGGCTCGACCAGCATTTCTTCCGCTCCGAGTACGACGCGCGGGAGATCCTGGTCTCGCTGGCCGCGCGCGTGCCCTACGAAGAGAATCCGCGCGAGCTGGTGGCGATGGTGGTTGGGCAAATCGATACCGCGCTCCATCCCGAGGGCGTGGCGGTGTTTGCGCGCGCGGCACAGACCTCGCCGGGCGCAGTGCCTGGCGAGGGCGGCGCCTTCGAGCCAGTCACGGCATTGCATGTCAGCACCACTCCCCTGCCAGCCGACAGCGGCATCATCACGCTCTTGCGATGGTCGGACAAGCCGCTGGAGATTTTCCTGGACGATGAGCAGTCGCCGGTGGCGCGGGTGCCGCCGGCCGACCGCCGGTGGCTGGCCGAAGCGAATGCCGCGCTCCTGGTGCCGATCTTCGCAGGCGTGTCCCGAGCGGAGTCGAGGGATGGCAGCGAACCGCGGCCGTTCGTCGGCCTGATCGCGCTCGGCCCCAAACGATCCGAGGAGCCATACACACCGGAGGATCGCGAGCTGTTGCGCGGCATTGCCGTGCAGATGGGGGTGGCGCTCGACTTGTCGCGGTTACGGCAACAGGCCAACGCCACGCAGGCACCCGGCGGCACGCAGGCGTTCACGCCCACCCTGCGCGTGGAGAGCGGTCGCAGCACGCCGGCCATTGGTGTCGGCGCCCTGGTCGACAACAAGTACCGGGTTGACGCCATGGTCGGCCAGGGCGGCATGGGGGCGGTCTTTCGGGCGTGGGACGTTCGGCTCGAGCGCTCGGTCGCCATCAAGGTGGTGCGTGGGGACCTGCTCGCCGATCCCGATTCGCGCGAGCGCTTCCGGCGCGAGTCGCAGATCGTGGCGCGCCTGCAGCACCCCTCGGTGGTGACGGTGTTCGACTACGGCACGCTCGGCGACGGCGCCGCGTTCCTGGTGATGGAGTTCGTGCCGGGCGAGGACCTGCGGCAACTACTGAAGCGCGAACGGCGGTTGACGCCGGCACGCGCGGCCGAACTGCTGGCGGGCATTGCCGGCGGCGTCGACTCGGCGCACAAGGCGGGCATCTTTCACCGCGATCTCAAGCCCGAGAACATCCTGTTGCCCGAAAGCGGCACGGGCCCCAAGGTGGTCGACTTCGGCGTGGCCAAGCTCAACACCGGGGCGGTCGGGGGCGGCACCCTCACCGGGGCCGGCACCATCGTCGGCACGCCGGCCTACATGGCGCCGGAACAGTTGCGGGGCGAAAGCGTGGACGCCCGCGCTGACGTGTTCAGCCTGGGCGTGATGACGTTTGAGATGCTGACGGGCAGGCTGCCCTACGGGGGCGCCTCACTTTTCGATATTGGAATGAAGCAGGCGGCCGGACCGGCCGCGATCGACATGAGCGACGTGCCCGACTTCATGGCGGCGGCCATTCGCCGCGCCATCGCGTTCGACCGGAGCGAGCGTCCCCAGTCGCCGCTCGCGTTTGCGGAGGAGCTGAAGACGCCGGGTTGAATTTCTCGTCAGTGCGTCGGGCGAAATTCAACCCGGCGTCTTTCTATTTCTTCTTCTTGGCCCCGACGTCCGCGAGGCGGCGTTCAATTTCGGCCACCGCGTGGCCGATTTGCTCGCGACGCACCGCGTGGGTCGTCAGCTCGAGCTGGCGCTGCAGTTCGGTCCGCGCCAGTCGCAGCGATTCGGTTTGCCGCGCAATCTCGGGGTCGACCTTGGGGCCCTTGTCCTTCGCGACCTTGCGGCTCTCCTCGAGTTCGTCCATGCGCTCTTGCAAGCGCGCTTCAGCGTCAATAAGGCCTTCGCCAGCGTCACCCATGTAGCCGCTGATTATGACACAGAATGGAGGGAGTGGCTGACCCGCTCCAGTCGAACTTCCATCCGGCCGTGGCCGAGTGGTTTCGCGCCGTCTTTGCCGACGCGACCACACCGCAGAAGCGTGGGTGGCCGGCGATTGCACGCGGCGAATCCACGCTGATTCTTGCGCCGACCGGCAGCGGCAAGACACTCGCGGCATTCTTGTGGTCGTTGAACCGGCTCATGTTCGAGCCGGTGCCCGACGCAACACGGCGCTGCCGGGTGCTGTACATCTCGCCGCTCAAGGCGCTGGCGGTGGACGTCGAGCGGAACTTGCGCGCGCCGCTGGCGGGCATTGCCAATGTGGCCACCGGCCGCGGTCTGCCGTTTCACGTGCCGTCGATTGCCGTCCGCACGGGAGATACGCCGGCCGCCGAGCGGGCCCGGTTCCAGCGCGCGCCGGCCGACATCCTGATTACGACGCCGGAGTCGCTGTTCCTGCTGCTGACGTCGAACGCGCACGACAGCCTGCGGTCGGTCGAAACCGTCATCCTCGACGAGATTCACGCCCTGGTGCCGAGCAAGCGCGGCGCGCACCTGGCGCTGTCGCTCGAACGGCTGGAGCGGCTGGTCGCGAAGCCGTTGCAGCGCATTGGGCTGTCGGCGACGCAACGGCCGCTGGAGGAGGTGGCGAAGTTTCTCGGCGGGGCGGTTGCCCAAAAGGCAACCACTCTTTCGACTCGCGGTTCGACTTCTCCGAAGTCGAATCGCTCGCTCAAGACTCGTGCACCGAAGCCAGACTTCGGCGCTTCGGTGCACTCGGAATTCGAGGAGGATCGCGCCGTTAGCTACCGGCCCGTCACGATCATCGATGCGAGCGCGCCGAAGAAGCTTGCCATCACGGTGCAGACGCCGGTGGAAGACATGGCGGCCATGGGCAAGCCGGCGGAGCAGCCGAGCGGACCGGCGTCGCGCGGGCCGGTGGCCCAGTCGATCTGGAGCTCGATCCACCCGAGGCTCCTCGAGCTGATTCGCTCCCATCGCTCCACGCTGCTGTTCGTCAACAGCCGCCGCCTGGCCGAACGGCTGGCCGGCGCACTGAACGAACTGGCCGGCGAAGCGCTGGTGCGCGCCCACCACGGCTCGCTGGCCCGGGCGCAGCGCACCGAGATCGAAGACCTGCTGAAGGGCGGGCACTTGCGCGGGCTGGTCGCGACCTCGTCCCTCGAGCTCGGCATCGACATGGGGGCGATCGACCTGGTGATCCAGATCGAGGCGCCGCCGTCGGTGGCCAGCGGACTGCAGCGCATTGGCCGCGCCGGCCATTCGATCAACGAGGTCAGCGAAGGGATCATCTTCCCGAAGTTCCGCGGCGACCTGGTGGCATGCGCCGCAGTCACGGCGGCCATGCGCAGCGGCAAGGTGGAATCGTCGCGCTACCCGCGCAACCCGCTCGATGTGCTCGCGCAACAACTGGTCGCGATGGTGGCGATGGAGCGCTGGGCGGTCGATGAACTGTTCCGCGTCGTCCGATCCGCGGCGCCGTTTGCCGAGTTGAGCCGCGCCATCTTCGACGGCGTGCTCGACATGCTGTCGGGCCGCTATCCTTCGGACGACTTCGCCGAGTTGCGGCCGCGCCTCACCTGGGATCGGGTCAACGGCACGGTGACGGGACGCCAGGGCGCGCAGCGCGTGGCGATCGCCAACGCCGGCACCATTCCCGATCGCGGCCTCTACGGCGTGTTCCTCACCGGCGCCGACAAGGACAAGGCGCGCGTCGGCGAGTTGGACGAAGAGATGGTGTTCGAGGCGCGCGCGGGTGAAACGTTCCTGCTGGGCGCCTCGACCTGGCGCATCGATCAGATCACCCACGATCGCGTGCTGGTCTCCCCCGCTCCCGGGCAGCCGGGCAAGATGCCGTTCTGGAAGGGCGAGGGACCTGGACGTCCGGTCGAACTCGGGATGGCGATCGGTAAGCTGGTTCGCGAGCTGCGCAAGCGCCCGCGGGCCGTGGCGCTCCAGTCTCTGCAAGCCGACCATGGCCTGGATGCCATGGCCAGCGCGAACCTGATGCAGTACCTCGACGATCAGGAAGCATCCGCCGGCACGGTGCCCGACGACCGCACGATCCTGGTCGAACAGTCGCGCGATGACCTGGGCGACTGGCGGGTCGCGGTGCTGTCGCCGCTCGGCAGCCGCGTGCATGCCCCGTGGGCCATGGCCGTCACCGCCCGCATCCGCGACGAAGCGGGCGTGGACGTCGAGGTGATGTGGTCCGACGATGGGTTCGTGGTGCGGTATCCGGATGGCGAACGATTGCCGCACGTGGCATTGCTGCTGCCGGATCCGGACGAGGTCGAGGAGCAGGTGGTCCGCCAGCTCGGCGCGACGGCGATGTTCTCGGCGCGGTTCCGGGAAGCAGCCGGCCGCGCCCTGCTGCTGCCCCGCCGCCGCCCCGGCGCCCGCACGCCGCTCTGGCAACTGCGCAAGCGCGCGTCGGACCTGCTGGCGGTCGCCGCCCGTTACGGGTCGTTCCCGATCATCCTCGAGACCTATCGCGAGTGCCTGCGCGACATCTTCGACCTGCCGGCCCTCACCGACATCCTGACGCGCGTGCGCAGCCGCAGCATCCGCGTGGTGCATGTCGAGTCGACCAAGCCGTCGCCGTTCTCGACGTCGCTGCTGTTCGGGTACGTCGCCAACTACATCTACGACGGCGATGCGCCATTGGCCGAGCGGCGCGCGCAGGCCCTGTCGGTGGACCAGTCGCAGCTGCGCGATCTGATCGGCGACACCGGCCTGCGAGATTTGCTCGACGCCGGCGCGCTCGAATCACTGGAAGCCGACCTGCAGCACCTGCCCGAGCGGTTTCACGCCCGGTCCACCGACGCCGTCCACGACCTGCTGCTGCGCCTCGGCGACCTGTCGCGAGACGAGATCGCCGCGCGCAGCGAGCCGACGGTAGCGGCGGTGGCGATCGCCGAGCTGACGTCAACCCGCCGAGCGGTCGAAGTGCGCATCGCCGGCGAGCCCAGGTTGATCGCGGTGGAGGATGCTGCGCGGTTCCGTGACGCGGTCGGCACGCCGCTCCCCCCGGGCCTGCCCGACGCGCTGCTCGAATCGGTCGCCGATCCCGTGAGCGACCTGGTGCGCCGGTTCGCGCGCACGCACGGGCCGTTCATCAGCGCCGACCTCGGTACCCGTCTCGGCCTGGGTGTCGCCGTCGTCGATGCCACGCTCGTGCGCCTGCGCGCGTTGGGACGCGTCATCGACGGTGAGTTCCGCCCTGGCGGCCGCGGACGCGAGTGGTGTGACGCCGAGGTGTTGCGCAGCGTGCGCCAACGCTCGCTGGCCAAGCTGCGACAGGAAGTGGAGCCGGTGGAGGCAGGAGCCCTCGGGCGTTTCCTGGTCCGCTGGCATGGCCTGGCGCGGCCGCGCGCGGGCCTCGACGGCCTCCTTGATGCGATCGAGCAGTTGCAGGGAGTCCCGCTGGTGGCGTCGCTCGTCGACCGCGAGGTGCTGGCGGCCCGTGTCCATGACTACGCGCCGGCGATGCTCGACACGTTGATGGGCGCCGGCGAAGTGACCTGGGTCGGGGTCGAGTCACTCGGTGAACGCGATGGCCGCATCGCGCTCTATCTAACCGACCACGTGGCGAAGCTGCGGCCCCCCGCCGCCCTGGATCCGGCGCGAGAGTCAGGGCTCGCCGATCGCGACGCGCGCATCGTCGCGTTCCTGGCCCGGCAAGGGGCGTCGTTCTTCGGCCCTCTGCACGAGGCCGCGGGTGGCGGCTTCCCGCAGGAGACCCTGGATGCGCTCTGGGACTTGGTCTGGAAAGGACTGGTCACCAACGACACGCTGCACGCGCTGCGGGCGTTTACGGCGCCGCCCGAACGGTCGCGACGGGCGGGCCGTGCGCCCTTTCGATCGCGGCGGCTGGTGCCGCCATCGGCCGAGGGGCGCTGGGCGCTCGCGCCGGTTGCTGACGGCACGCCGACGACGTGGGCCGCGGCCATGGCCAATCAGTTGCTGATGCGGCACGGCGTGGTCACGCGCGATGTCGCCGTCATCGAACAACTCCCGGGCGGCTTCTCGGCGCTCTATCCGGTGTTGCGAAGGCTCGAAGAGACCGGCCGCATCCGGCGGGGATACTTCGTGGCCGGGCTCGGTGCCGCGCAGTTCGCGCAACCGGGCGCGGTCGATCTGCTGCGCGATGCCCGTGACGCCGCCACCAGCGACGCCACGATTACCCTGTCGGCCACCGACCCGGCGAATCCGTACGGCATCCTGATCCCGTGGCCGCTCGAGAAGGCCACCCGCACCGCCGGTTCGCGCGTGGTCCTGGTGAATGGCCAGTTGGTCGCCTGGATTGGCCGCGGCGATCGCCACCTGGTGGTGTCGCTGCCTGGAGACGAGCCCGAGCGATCGCACGCGGGCCGCGCGCTCGCCCGGGAACTCGTCAGGATTGCCGGCCACGCCCGGGACGAGCGGCGCGGGTGGCTGATCGCGGAGATCAACGGGCAACCCGCCGCGGAGGATTCGTCCAGCCAGTATCTGCTGGAGCACGGCTTCTCTGCGACCGGCATGGGCCTGCAGTTGCGTGTCTCGAAACGCCGCGCGTCGGCCGATCCTGAAGACGAGCCTGAGGATGCCTGAAGGCGACACCATCTTCCGGACGGCTCGTACGCTGCAGAAGGTGCTGGCGGGCCATCGCGCGACCCACTTCGACACCGCCTACGCGCACCTGGCGCGGGTGAACGACGATGGGCCGATCGCGGGAAGGATGATCGAGCGGTGCGAGGCGGCCGGCAAGCATGTCCTGATCGTCTTCGAGGGGGACTTGGTTCTCCGCACGCACATGCGGATGAACGGCTCGTGGCATGTCTATCGGCACGGCGAGCGCTGGTGGCGCGGACCGCAGGCCATGCGGGTGCGGATTGACACGGCCGACTGGGTGACGGTCGCGTTCGACGTGCCGGTAGCGGAGTTCGTGACCGCGAAGCAACTGGTGTCGACCGATCCGGTCGCCGCGCTCGGACCCGACTTGCTCAAGCCCACGTTCGATCGCGACGAGGCCATCCGCCGCGTGCGGGCCGCCGGGGCGTTGCCAATCGCGCAGGCGCTGCTCGATCAGCGGCTGGTGGCGGGGATCGGCAACGTCTACAAATCGGAGGTGTTGTTTCTCGCCGGGGTTCACCCCGACACGCCCGCGAGTGGCGTCGCGCAGGACGCGCTCGAGCGCGTGATGGACCTGGCGCGCTCGCTGCTGCAAGCCAACGTGGTGGACGGCACGCCGGCCGCGATCCAGACCTATCGATCGCTCCGGCGCGCAGACCGGCGGTCGGATCCCGAAGACAGCCTGTGGGTCTATAGCCGCGCAGGAAAGCCATGCCGCAACTGCGGCGCGGCGATCGCCTCAAAGAAGATGGGCCTCGACGCCAGGGCCACGTATTGGTGTCCCACTTGCCAGGCCACCGATAAGAAAGCCACAGATTAGGCCGATTAAACACAGATAGGAAGTTGGGTTTTCTCGATCTGTGCCTAATCGGCGTTTAATCTGTGGCTGCTCTATCCGTGGCTGATCCGTTGTGGGTGGCTGTAAATGTTGAAGCCGGCGCCGCGGACGAAGCCGCACAGCGTGATCCCGGCCTCGGTGGCTAAATCAATGGCCAGGCTCGACGGCGCCGACACCGCCGCAATCAGCGGCACGCCGGCCAGCAGCGCCTTCTGGACCAGCTCGAATGAGGTGCGGCCCGACACGAGCAGCAGCCGATCGTCCAGCGGATGCTGACCCGCCAGCAGGGTGCGGCCGACAATCTTGTCCACGGCGTTGTGGCGGCCGACGTCTTCGGCCGACAATTGCAGGGCTCCGGTCCGGTCGAACAATCCAGCGGCGTGCAGGCCGCCGGTCGCCTCGAACACCGCCTGGCTGGCGCGCAGCCGATTGGGCAGTGCGGCGAGCACGCTGGCCGGCACAGTCCACTGCCCGGCCACCGCCGACACGCGTGCGCGCAGCGATTCGATCGTCCGCCGGCCGCACAGCCCGCACGACGCCGTCATCATCACCTGCCGGCGATCGCCCAGGCGGGCGTCGAGTCGCGCCACCGCCTCGCCCAGGACCGTGACGTTGATGGTGTTCTCGCGCTCGTCATCGTCCGGAGCGGCGCAGTACTCGATCGCGCCAATCTCGGCGTCTGAGCGAATCACGTCCTCGGCCAGCAGGAAGCCGGCGGCCAGGTCGCGGTCGGCGCCCGGCGTGCGCATGATCACCGCGAACGGCGCGCCATTGACGCGCACCTCCATCGGCTCCTCGACCGCCACGCGGTCGGACACCGGCGCGGCCTCGCCGACGCGGTGGATGATGACGTCCCGGGCTCCGGCCTGCATGGTTGGCACAGTTGGCCCGCCTTCGCTCGCCCGGCCCTTGGGCGCGAGCTTCGGCGAGGTCTCGCCGTAGCGGCCGTTGGCCGCGGAGGCGGACACCCCTGGCACCTTTGGCACCTTCCTAGTCTACGCCGCCTTGTCGCGGCCGACGAACAGCGAGGCGATGATCGAACCGCCGACCAGCGTGCCGATAATGGCCAGCGACCAGACGATCGGGAAGTGCCCGCCCCAGTACTGGTTCAGCCAGATCATCTTGAGGCCGATGAACATCAGCACCCCGGCCAGGCCGTACCGCAGCAGCGTGAACTTGGCGACCATGCCCGCCAGCACGAAATACAGCGACCGCAGGCCGAGAATGGCGAACACGTTCGACGTGAACACGATCATCGGCTCGCGGGTCAACGCGAAGATGGCCGGCACCGAATCGATCGCGAACACGATGTCGCTCATCTCGATCGCCATCAGCGCCAGGAACAGCGGCGTCGCGTGCCACTTGCGGTCGATCTTCGAGAAGAAGTGCTTGCCGTCGAACTGGTCCGAGACCGGCATCAGGCGGCGCGTCAAGCGGACCAGCGGATTCTTGCTCGGATCCATCTCCCCGGAATCGTGGCCGAGCATCTTGAAGCCGGTGTAGATCAGCAGCACGCCGAACAGGACGATCATCCAGTGATACGACAGCAGCACCGACCCCATGGCGATGAACGTCGCCCGGAAGACCAGCGCGCCCAGGATGCCGTAGAACAGCACCCGGTGCTGATACTGCGATGGCACCTTGAAAAACGAGAAGATCACGACGAACACGAACATGTTGTCGACCGACAACGTGTATTCGACGACGTAGCCGGCGAGGAACTCGAGGGCGATCCGCGCGGCCGCCGCCGCCGGGTCGAAGCCCGGAGTCGCCAGCAGGCGCGGATCGTTCGAAAACTTGTTCAGCGCGTAGTAGTAGAACAGGACGTTGAAGATCAGGGCCAGCGAGATCCAGAGGGCGCTGAACTTCGCGGCCTCGCGAATCGACACGACATGCGACTTGCGGTTGAACACCCCCAGGTCGATGGCCAGCAGCACCAGGATGAAGCCGGTAAACGCAGCGTAGAACCACCAGTAGTCGGCAATCGGAAAGAGAATCACCCAAGTAGCGTACGTGGGGGCGGCGGCAGCAATACTTAGGTTTTTTCGTCGCCGAAGGACGATTATTAGAGCGAGGGGTCGCGTCCCAGGAGCTGGCGGACCTCGGCCATCACCTTGTCCGGGAGCGCGGGCTTGATCAGCAGGCGATCGCAGCCGGCCTGCTTGGCCCGGTCGGCCGCATGCCCCGGCGCATGACCGGTCATGGCGACAATCGGGATGTGGCGCGTCGCGGGATCGGCTTTGATCCGGCGGGTCGCCTCCCAGCCATCGATGCCCGGCAGCGACAGGTCCATCAGGATCGCGTCGGGCGCCAGGTCGCGGGCCTTCTCGACCGCCTCGACCCCGTTCGACGCCTCGGCGACGCGAAAGCCCAGCACCAGCAGGCTCTCGACGTACATCTCGCGGGCGTCGGCGTAGTCGTCGACGACGAGGACGAGGGGCTGGCGGGCGTCAGCGGGCACTCGCGCCGAGTATACCAATCAGTTAGGATCCGTTCATGGCCACCACGTATTCGTTCGACGTCACGTCGAACATCGACATGCCCGAGGTCGACAACGCCGTCAACCAGGCACGCAAGGAAATTGCCCAGCGCTTCGACTTCAAGGGGTCGAGCGCCGCCATCGACCTCGACGCCAAGGCCAACACCCTGACCCTGACCGCCGAGGACAACTTCAAGCTCGAGTCGGTGTGGGACGTGCTGCAGACGCGGCTGATTAAACGCGGCGTGCCGGTGAAGAACCTGAAGCGCGAAGAAATCCAGGCGGCGTCCGGCAGCACGGTCAAGCAGGTGATTACGCTGCAACAGGGCATTCCAAGCGATGCCGCCAAGGACATCGTCAAGCACTTGAAGGAGTCAAAGAAGAAGGTGCAGGGGCAGATTCAGGCGGACCAGGTGCGCGTGACGTCGGGGTCGAAGGACGAACTGCAGGAGGCCATGCAGGCGCTGCGCGGCAAGGACTTCGGGGTCTCGCTCCAGTTTGGCAACTACCGCTAGTCAGGCCCGGCGGGGGCGCGTGCCACTCGAGCGCGCGGTCTCGAAACTGGGGCTCGCCAGCCGCACCCAGGCTCGCGCCCTGGTGGCCGAGGGGCGGGTCACCGTCAACGGCGTGCGCGTCACCAATCCCGGCCAGCTGGTGATCCCGGAACGCGCCGCCATCGCCATCGACGGCCAGGCCGCGCCCGCGCCTCGCCCCTGCACCATCGTGCTGCACAAGCCACGGGGCGTGGTCACCACCCGATCGGATCCGGAGGGCCGCACGACCGTGTTCGACCTGCTCGAGGGTGTGCCGGTGCCCGTGATGCCCGTCGGCCGGTTGGACCTCGCCACCAGCGGCGTGCTGATCCTCACCAACGACACACGCTTCGCCGACTGGTTGACCGACCCGGCGTCCGGTGTGCCGCGGGTGTACCTGGTCACCGTCAAGGGACGCGTCGAACCGGCCACCATCCCGGTCCTGCAGCGCGGCATTCTTGTCGATGGCGAGCGGCTCACGGCCGCCGCCGCCGCACTTCGCAAGGCGTCAAATCGTGAGAGCCACCTGGTGGTGACGTTGACCGAAGGCCGGAACCGCGAGGTGCGCCGCATGCTGGCCGCCGCCGGCCATCCGGTGACGCGGCTGCGGCGCGTGGAGTACGGCGGCCTGGCGCTGGGCACGCTGGCGCCTGGGACGTGGCGCGAAGTCACCGCCGCCGAACTGCGCCGCGCGTTTCCCGGACGGCCTCAGGCCAGGAAGCGGGCGCCCAGCCCGAAGTAGAACAACAACGTCACCACGTCCGCCACCGCCAGCACCACCGGGCCTGCCGCAATCCGCGGGTCGGCCTTGGCGTACTTGAGCAAGGCCGGAAACGCCACACCCAGCAGGCAGGCGACGACCATCGACAGCGCGATCGCCGCGAAGATGACCCCGGCCACCATCATTTCCCCGCGCCACACCACGACCACGCCCCCGACCACACCACCGCAGCCCAGGCCAAGCAAGACCGCGGTCCGAAATTCCTTCCACAAGGCCGCGGCCAGGCGCTTTGGCACAAAGGGACCGTCGGTGAAGCTCTGCAGCGTCAGGCTGAGCGCCTGCATGCTGACGCTTTCGCCAAGCGCCAACACGATCGGAATGAACAGGGCCAGCACGACCACCTCTTGCAGCAGGTGTTCGAAGCGGCTGGCGATGAAGGCCGCGATCAGCCCCCCAACGATGTTGCAGAGCAGCCAGGGAAAGCGGTCGCGGAACGCATCCATGGTCGATCGCTGGGCCGTACCATGCACGCCGATCAGCTGGAAGATGTCGTCGTAGGTCTGGCGAGCCAGGTCGATCACCTCGTCGGTGAACAAGCCCACGTCGACGACCCCGAGCAGCACGCCCTTCCCATCGACCACCGGAAACGCCAGTAACCGCCGCGTCGCGAAGTACTCGCTCGCAATCAAGACCGTCGCCCAGTCCGGTATGGCCACCACGTTGTCGACCATCACTTCGCTGACCTGCTGATGGGGCTCCGCCGTCAGCAACCGCCGGGTCGGGACCACCCCGACCAGCCGGGCGTCTTGATCGACGACGTACAGGTAGTGGATCGAGCTGGCCGAAGCGGCCGAGCGAATGGCCCGGAGCGCCTCGTCGATGGTCTGGGTCGGCGCAAGGACGACCTGCGGGGGCCGAGCCAGGGGCAAAATGGGCTCGTGCAACTGGGCGGCAGAGAGCAGAGCAGCAGGCATGCCCTACAATATTCGTGATTTCAGCCGCCGGTATCTGGCTGTCACAAATATCTTGAGACGGGACGACCCGTTCGGCTCTGTTACACGAAGAAGTCCGGCATCAGGTCCTCTTCCCGGACCCCCTCACCGCGATAGCGCGACAGGTCGGTCACGCCGGACTCGCGCAGCACGTCCTCATCAATCGCGAACCGGCCGGTGTATGCGCGGCTCGGCTGCGAGAGAATCCAGTGCGCCGCATCCGCCATGATCTGCGGTGAGCGGGTCATCTTGCGCGCGGCCTGTCCGGCAATCAGCCGGATGGCCTCGGTATCGATCGTCGTCCTTGGCCACAGCGCGTTGACGGCAATCCCCTGCCCTCGCAACTCTTCGGCCATCCCCAGGACGCACAGGGACATGCCGAACTTCGCCATGGTGTAGGCCACGTGGGGCGCGAACCACTTCGCCTCGGTGATCGACGGCAGCGGCGGCGCGAGGTTGAGGATGTGGGGGTTGGGCGACTTCAGCAGATGCGGAATCGCCTTCTGCGAGCACAAGAAGGTGCCGCGCGTGTTGACCTGGTGCATGAGGTCGAAGCGCTTCATGGGCGTCTCGACCGTGCCGGTGAGGCTGATGGCCGAGGCGTTGTTGACAAGGATGTCGATGCCGCCGAAACGCGCCACCGCGGCCGCGACGGCCGCTTCCACCTGCGCCTCGTCGCGAATGTCGACCGCCACGGCCAGCGCCTGCCCGCCGGCCGCCTCAACATCGGCCGCCGCCGTATGGATGGTGCCCGGCAATTTCGGGTGCGGGTCAACGGTCTTGGCGGCAATCACGACGTTGGCGCCATCGGCGGCCGCGCGCAGGGCGATGGCGTGGCCGATACCGCGAGACGCGCCGGTGATGAAGAGGGTTCGGTGCTTGAGGGACATGACCCGGCCATTCTAGGCCAGCCACGCATGCGCCTTGGGTATACTCTCGCGTCATGAGCGCTCGTGACGTCATCGCCAACCTGCGAGAAGTGGCCACCCTCACCTCGACCCCCGACGGCGCGCAGCGGCTGGCGTGGGGACCGGTGTGGCGCGAGGCCCGGCAGTGGTTCAGCGGCAAGCTGGCCACCCTCGGCATCACGCCCGAGGTCGATGCGGCGGGCAACGTCTGGGCCACCCTGCCGGGCGAGTCGGATCGGACCGTCATCATCGGCAGCCACCTGGACTCGGTGCCGAACGGCGGCTGGCTCGACGGCACGCTCGGGATGATGGCCGGCTTGGAGGCACTGCGTATGTTCAAGGACCGGCGACCGCCGGTCACGATCAAGGTGGTGGACTGGGCCGACGAGGAGGGCGCTCGCTTCGGCCGCAGCCTGCTCGGCTCCTCTGCTGCCGGCGGGGCCTTGACGGTCTCCGAGGTCGAGCACCTGGCCGACAAGGCCGGCACCCGGCTGGTGGACGCGTTGCGCGAGAACGGCGTCGAGCTGACGCGCATGCACGAGGCGCAGGCGTTCCTGAAGGCGATCGATGCCCGGGCCTATCTCGAACTGCATATCGAGCAGGGGCCGGTGCTCGAGGCACTGAACAAGCCGGCCGGTGTCGTCCTCGGGACATTCGGGGTGGAGCGCCACCTGCTGCGGTTCACCGGCCAGGCCGCGCACTCGGGTTCCACGCCCATTCCGATGCGGCGCGACGCGTTCCTGGCGGCGGCGGAAAGCGCGCTGGCGTTCAGGGAGATCGCCGTCAAGCACACCACGCCCGATGCCCGGGTCGTCTGCACGGTGGGCACGGTGAAGGTGGAGCCGGGGATCGTCACGGCCGTACCCGGGGTCTGCGAGATCTCGCTCGATCAGCGCGCCCTCGACGCGTCCGTGCTGGCGCAGATGCTGGCCGATGCCCGTGAGGCGGCGGGCAAGGCGGCACGCCACAACAACGTGGGCGTGGAGTGGCGAACGCTGTGGCGGATCGAGCCGCGGCCGTTCGATCCGCGGCTGATTGCGCTCTGCACCGAGGCCGTCCGCGAGGCGACTGGCGACGCGCCGCTGCTGCCGTCCGGCCCGTTGCACGACGCGGCGGAGATGGTGCCGCACATGCCGACGGTCATGATGTTTGCGTATTCCGCGAACGGCCTGTCACACTGCAAGGAAGAGGACACACCCGAGCCGCACCTCGAGAAGACCATCACGGCGTTCCTGCGCCTGGTTGAGAAGACGGTGGCTAGCTCCTGATCTTGTTGTCCGCAGATTACGCGGATTACGCCGATTCATGGCCCGCCTCGGCGGACCGCGGCGCCAGGCTTCGCCTGGCGCTCGGCAAGACGGCAACAGGCGAAATCAAGAGACTTCGGGCTGCTTGTGGTCTCTTGATTTTGCCTGTTGCCGTCTTGCCCGGCCCAAAGGGCCGGCCGCGGTCCCGATGGCAAAAATTGAGCCGCCGTTTCGCCGGCGCTATCGCAACAACTGCGCACTCGCCCACCGTCAAACGCGATTCTGGAGAGAATTCGTGAGGCACGCCGCGTGCTTGAACAAGTGGCATGTCGACAACATCCATCCAGCCCTCTCAGCGCGATCAAGACACCTACGACATCATCGGTGCAGCCATGGCGGTGCACCGGGAACTCGGATGTGGCTATCTGGAAGCAGTCTACAAGGCCGCACTCGCAATTGAGTTTCGGCTCCGTTCAATCCAGTTCTGGCCGGAAGTCGCCTTGCCAATCGACTACAAGGGCGAGCGCCTGCCGACAAACTACCGTGTAGATTTCGTGTGCGGGCAGGTGCTCGTCGAGGCGAAAGCCGTCGCGGAGTTGTCGCCCGTCCACCTGTCGCAGGTCATCAACTACCTCCGCGCCTCTGGCGCGCAGCGCGGCCTGCTGCTGAACTTCGGCGCGCGGAGCCTCGAGTACCGGCGAATTGTGTGGACGCCAAACGCGTGAGTGATCGGACCCGCGGCCGGCCCTCCGGGCCGGGCAAGACGGCAACGGGCGAAATCAAGAGACGTCTGGTCGTTTGCGGTCTCTTGATTCTCGCCCGTTGCCGTCTTGCCTCGCGCCAGGCAAAGCCTGGCGCCGCGGGTCCACCCAATCGGTGTAATCGGCGTAATCTGCGGACAACTCAATCCCACCCATAAAAAAACAAAACGCCCGGCCCCCAAGCGGGAACCGGGCGTCTGTCGAATCTAGCGGAAGCGGCTGGTTACTCTACGTAGCTGTATCCGCAGTTCTCACACACCCACATGCGGCCCTGCTTGTACATGTTGTAGGCGCACTGCGGGCAGACGCGGTATTCGCGGCCCTCGGCGTCGACCAGCTTCTTCTCGTCCTTCGCGTCGCCGTCGGCAAACGGATCCTTCGGCTCTTCCTTCTTCTTCTCTTCTTCCGGCTTGGGTGGCGGCTGTTGCTCCTGCGCAAACGCGGGAATGACCGACACGCCGATGGCGGCCGCAAACATGGCCGAGCCGCGGAGGAATGAGCGCCGATTGAGGCCCGAACCGTTCACATTTTCGAACATGGGCAAGTGATCTCCTGAAAGCGCTGTGGTCTTCAACAGCTGGGCTAAAGCCCGTCTGTTCAGCATTATACCGCGACCAACAAAAAAACCGGGCGGGGACATTGCGGCTTGCAAGGCGATGCCCCACCCGGTGCTTCCCCTCTGTCGTTGCACGCAGAGGATACGATTTTACAATCAGCGCGGTTGCAATCGTTTGTCCATGAAAGTGGCGAAATGTGCGAACCGCGACCCCTACTCCAACATCACCGGTGCGGTGCGTTCGTCGTCCACCGTCATCAACTCCGGATGACGCTCGAACAACCGCGCGCACGCATTCCACCGCAGCAACGCATCGTCGTTGTCGGCGGGCTTCACGGCCTCGGCGCGCTCGAACGCATGCATCGCTTCACGCAGCAGGTCGCCGGCCGGCCGGCTGCGACCCGCACCGCCCTTGCCTAGCAGCGCGCGCGCCCGGCGTTCGGCGATCAGGCCGCCGAAGTAGGCCCGCTCGTACTCGGACGGAAGCCTGGCCACCAGGTCCTTCGCCCGGCTCACGGTCTTGCCGTCCTGGTGGGGAAACGAATCGGTGAGGGCGAGGAGCAAGGTCCGCACGGCATCGGCATTGGCCGGGTCGGCGTGCAGCACGTCTTCGCAGATGCTCTGCGCTTCTTCCGGCTCGTTCAAGAGCCGGTAGCGCTCGGCCTTGGCCAGCGCCGATGGAATGGCCGACGTCGAAAGCCGCTTGAGGTTGAACATGCAGCCTCCCTGGGTTAACCGGTGATCATTCGCAACAGCCGGGTCACCGGGTCGTAGAAGCGGTCAACGACCCGCTCCTTCAATGGAATGATCGCATTATCGGTGATGTGGATGTGCTCGGGGCACACCTTGGTGCAGCACTTGGTGATGTTGCAGTAGCCGATGTTGTTCTTGTCCTTCAGGTCCAGCAGCCGGTCGTCGCTGTCGAGCGGGTGCATTTCGAGGGCTGCGGAATAGACGAAGAAGCGCGGGCCGATGAACTCCTCGTGCTTGTCGTGGTCGCGCAGCACGTGGCACACGTCCTGGCACAGGAAGCACTCGATGCACTTGCGGAACTCCTGCACCCGGTCTACGTCCCGCTGCGCCATGCGCCAGGTGCCGTCGGGCGCGTCGGGCGCGCGGGGCTTGAACTTCTTCAGGCCCTTCTTCACCCGGAAGTTCCACGACACGTCGGTGACCAGGTCCTTGATCAACGGGAAGGTGCGCATGGGCTCGACCGTCACCGGCTCGTTCAGGTCAAGCGAGTTGAGCCGGCTCATGCACATCAGCCGCGGCTTGCCGTTGATTTCGGCCGAGCACGATCCGCACTTGCCGGCCTTGCAGTTCCAGCGGCACGCCAGGTCGGGCGCCTGTTCCGCCTGCACCTTGTGAACTGCGTCGAGCACGACCATGCCTTCAGAAATCTCGGTCGTGTAGTCGACAAACTTGCCGGAGCCGCCGCCGGGCTCGCTGCGCCAAATGCGAAAAGTGGCCTGGCTCACTGCTTCTGCTCCTCGATGACCTGCTTCAGCTCTGCCGGGATCTCCTTCAACGGCAGGCGCGACACTTTCATCGAGCCGTCCGGCTGACGCTTCGTCGCGATGTTGAAGGTGCCAAATTCGGCGACCTTGTCTGGATAGTCCTCGCGGAAGTGGCCGCCACGGCTCTCTTTGCGCTCGATCGCCGAGCGGGCAATCGCCTCGGCGCAGTCCAACAGGTTCCGCAGGTCGATGCAGGTGTGCCAGCCCGAGTTGTACTCGCGGTGCCCGTCGATGCCGGCGCGCGATGCGCGCTCGTTGAAGCCGACGAGCTTCTGCACGGCTTCCTGCATCTCCTCTTCGTTGCGGACGATGCCGACCAGTTCCTGCATGGCCTCCTGCAGGTCCTGCTGCACCTTGTAGGGATTCTCGCCGGCGCTGCCGCGCTCGAACGGCTCGAGCGATGCCTTGAGCGCGCGCTCCACCGCGCCATCATCCACCTTGGGCTGGGCGCTCTTGCGCGCCAACTGCGCGGCGTACTCACCCGCCCGCTTGCCGAACACGATCAGGTCCGACAGCGAGTTGCCGCCCAGGCGGTTGGCGCCGTTGATGCCGGCCGCGCACTCCCCTGCCGCGAACAGGCCCGGAATGGTCGACTCCTGCGAGTCGGCGTCCACCTTGATCCCGCCCATGATGTAGTGCGTCGTCGGGCCCACTTCCATCGGCGTCGTCGTAATGTCGAGGTCGGCCAGTTCCTTGAACTGGTGGTACATGCTCGGCAGCTTGCGCTTGATGTGGCCAGGCGCGTCGGAGATCTTCTCCTTGATCCACGCGATGTCGAGGAACACGCCGCCGTGGGGTGAGCCGCGGCCGGCCTTCACCTCGCGGTTGATGCAGCGAGCCACGTGGTCGCGGGTCAGCAGCTCTGGCGGACGCCGCGCGGTCTTGTCCTGCATGACGTAGCGCCAGCCCTCTTCGGGATCGGCGGCGGTCTGCGGCTTGTAGTTGTCGGGGATGTCGTCGAACATGAAGCGGCGGCCTTCGCTATTGCGCAGTACGCCGCCCTCGCCACGCACGCCCTCGGTCACCAGGATGCCGCGCACGCTCGGCGGCCACACCATGCCCGTGGGGTGGAACTGGATGAACTCCATGTCGATCAGCTCAGCGCCGGCTCGATACGCCAGGGCGTGGCCGTCGCCGGTGCCTTCCCAACTGTTGCTGGTGATTTTGTAGGCACGACCCGCGCCACCGGTGGCCATGACGATGGCCTTGGCCGAGAACACGTGGAAGCGGCCGCGCTCGCGGTCGTACGCCAGCACACCGGCCGCGCG
This sequence comes from Acidobacteriota bacterium, assembly GCA_030697165.1. Taxonomy (NCBI): domain Bacteria; kingdom Pseudomonadati; phylum Acidobacteriota; species Acidobacteriota bacterium. Next base: position 518,966 of record JAUYQQ010000022.1, on the reverse strand, counting down.
CCCCCCGTCCAGGATCAGCTCGATCACCGTGTGCTCCATGTGCACGGTGACACCGAGATAAGTAGTGTGATCCTGAAGCGTGCGGATCAGCTCCAGGCCGGTGCGATCGCCAACGTGGGCCAGGCGCGGATAGCGGTGGCCACCGAAGTTGCGCTGGTTGATGCGGCCGTCTGGCGTTCTGTCGAACACCGCGCCCCAGGCCTCGAGCTCGCGGACGCGGTCGGGCGCCTCCTTGGCGTGAATCTCGGCCATGCGCCAGTTGTTGACGTATTGGCCGCCACGCATGGTGTCGGCAAAGTGCACCTTCCAGCTGTCGCGATCGTCGTTGTGGGCCATGGCCGCAGCCATGCCGCCTTCGGCCATCACGGTGTGGGCTTTGCCGAGCAGCGACTTGCAGATCAGGCCGACCGAGACGCCCGCGCCCGCCGCTTCAATCGCCGCGCGCAGACCCGCGCCGCCCGCCCCGATCACCAGGACGTCGTAGGAGTAAGTTGCGTGGGCCGCCATTACAGGGACCTCGCGTAAGAGAGCACGGTCGCGACAACGGAGCGGCCGCAGGGGGAAGCGTCTTGGCGCACCACTAAAAGAGCCTCAGATCCGTGATGTAGCCCATCGAGCAGAGGCGGACGTAGACATCCGCCCCCATCACCGAGAACAGGCTGCACCACGCGAACAACTGGTGGCGCACGTTCAGGCTGGTCACGCACGAGTACGCCATGTCGCAGGCCGGCGACTTCGAGACCTCGTCCTTGAACCCGCCGACGATGTGGCGAAGCACGTGGCAGCCCCAGGTATAGCTGGCGAGCAGGCCGACGTTGACGGCGAGCACGACGGTGCCGACGCCGATGCCGAACTCCCTGGCGCCGGTCACGGGGTTGGTGAACCACATGGCCACCCAGACGTCGTAGGCCAGGAAGCCGATGAAGACGATCGCCACCCACATGAAGAAGCGGTGGGCGTTCTGCAGGATCAGCGGAAACGAGTTCTCGCCGAGGTAACTCTTGCGCGGCTCGCCCACCGCGCACGACGGCGGGTCGGCCCAGAACGCCTTGTAGTAGGCGCCGCGGTAGTAATAGCAGGTGAAGCGGAACCCGCCCGGGAACGGCAGAATCAGCAGCGCCGGCGAGAACGGGATGACCGCGGGCCACCAGCCGGGCCTCGGGCCGAACCAGGCATGCTGCGACTCCCCCCACAACTCTGGCGCATAGAACGGCGAGAGGTACGGTCCGTAGTGGTAATGCTCACCCTGGAACGCCGCCCACGTGGCGTAAACAACGAAGGCCGAGAGACCGATGAAAACACCGAGAGGTGCCGCCCACCACGTGTCTTTGCGGGACGTTGTCCCGAAGCCACGGTGAACGGCCGTTACCGGAATCACCTGCATGAAGGCCGCCTCACAAAGGCCTAAGCCTAGCCGCAGAAGCGGCAGATATCAACTCAATGCGGCGGCCATGGAGAGTCGCCTGGCGCCTGCGAGGCTGGCGCTTGCCCTGCCCCTGCACGAATAGGCCGGCCGCTCGCCTCCCGCGCGACGGTCAGGGCACGTCGTAGTTGCCCGTTGCCATCGCAGCAAGCGCGGCTATGACAGTCACGACCACGATTGCGAGCACTATAAGCAAGACCAGGCTCGCGCTCGACAGATTCGTGTGTCCCTTTCTTGAACTCCACCCCGTCCCGGAATTCTAACCACCAACGCCGCGGTAACTTCGGCGAGCTGGCGGCCGATCAAGTTGCTCGGCAACGGCCACACGCGGCCGCCATCCGAACTCACGACAGATTCGAGCCGTCCGGACGAACCGGCGAGGCGCCGGATCTCTGCGTCGAAAGATTCACGGGCGCTCGGTGACGGCACGAACGGTGTCGTCAGCGCCTTCTGGATGACGACGATCTCATCGCCCGGCAGGAGGCGCTCGACAATAGGAGGCGATGGTGCGAAGTAAATGGTTCGGCTCTTTTGCATCGCGCTTACCGGCCCATTCGCCATGAGGGTCAGCAACGCACACGATCCGACTATGAGCCTCAAAGGCGCTCTGCGCGCGGTTCAGCTCTCAGGTTCTGGGGCGATGGCAGTGCTCGATGGAGGGGCAAACTGGGGTGTGGTCATATAAGATATGCACGTGCCGAAGGTACGTGAGGCCATCAAGCTGATCGAGGCCGACGGCTGGCGCGAGGTGGCGACCAAGGGCAGTCACCGGCAGTTCAAGCACCCGACCAAGACCGGGCGCGTCACCATCGCTGGGCACCATCGGACGACCTGGCGCCAGGCAATTCTGAAGCAGGCGGGGCTCAAGGGTTAAGCATGCATCGATTCCTGATCGTCATCGAAACGGCCGGCGGAAACTTCTCGGCGTATTCGCCAGACTTGCCAGGCTGCGTCGCCACCGGGGCGACACGGGAGCAGACCGAACGGCGGATGTACGAGGCCATCCAAATGCATGTGGATGGCCTCATCGAAGACAAGCTGCCGGTTCCCGCGTCCACGTCCTTTGCCGAGTACGTCGTCGTTCCGGCCTAGCCCCTAAAGCGGCGTTCCCGCGCTCAGTTCTGCGGCGGTGGCGGTGCGCTCGACGCGGAGTGCTGCAGCGGGCACAGGTCCGGCGCGCGGCCGATGGCGACCAGGTCGTCGGCGACCGCGCCGTGCAACTCGCAATAATCCGTCGCCAGCGCGCCCGATTCCTGGCAGCGCCGAATGCGGCTGATGCCCGCCGGCCTTGTCATCCACTCCGCCTTGTTCCCCACCGTCGCCGCCTTCATGAAGCCGGACCACACCGGCACCGCGACCACGCTCGCGAAGCCGCGGCGCATGATCGGCTGCGGCCGATCGAAGCCGATCCACACGCCGGCAGCCAGGCGCGAGGTAAACCCGACGAACCACGCGTCGGCATGATCGTCGGTGCTGCCGGTCTTCCCGGCGGCCGGCAGGCGGAAGCCGTCCCGGCGCGCGCCGTAGCCGGTGCCGTGATCGACCACGTCCGACAGCATCGACGACATCAGGAACGCCGTTGACTCGCTGAAGACGCGGCGGCCCTGCTCGTCGGCGCGAAACAAGACCCGGCCGTCGCGATCTTCGATGCGCCGGATCAGCACCGGCGGCTGCAGCACGCCGCCATTGGCGAACGCCGTGTAAGCAGAAGTCAGGTCGAGCAGGCTGACCTCGCCGGTGCCGAGCGCCAGCGACGGCACGGCCGGCATCTCTTCGAGGCCGACGCGAGTCGCCAGGTCGACGGTCGAGCGCACGCCAACGCGCTGCATCAGGTGCACGGCCGCGCGGTTGCTCGACGACATCAGCGCCGACCGCAACGTCGTCGAATCCACCTCGTGCTCGCCGCCGGGCAAGTACGCGCCCTGCGCCGAGTCGATAGTCGCGTCCAGGCCGTCAAGGGTGGTGCCGGGTGAGAAGCCCGCCTCGAGCGCCGCCGCGAACACGAATGGCTTGAACGCCGAGCCTGGCTGGCGCCTGGCCTGGGTCGCCCGATTGAAGGGGCTCTCGGTGAAATCGCGGCCGCCGACGATGGCGCGGACGTAGCCGGTCGTCGGCTCCATGGCCACGAGCGCCGCCTGCAGCGGCTCGCCCGCCGTGCCCTGCCGGTCAAGTTCGGTCAGCCGCTTCGCGACCGCCGCCTCCGCAAACTGCTGCACATCGGTATCGAGCGTCGTATAGACGCGCAGTCCACCGGTGAGCGCCTTCGTGACGCCGAACTGGTGATACAGCTCCTCGGTGACCAGGCTGACGAAGTACGGGCCCTGGGTTACGGCTGACGGATCAATCGACGCGCGCACGGCGGCACTGGCCAGCGTGGAGTTGACCGGCGTGGCGATCGCGGTGCCGAACTCAGCCGGGTCGAGATAGCGCGCCTCGAACATCTGCCGCAGCACCCAGTCGCGCCGGTCGCGGATGCGCGCCGGCGTGCGGCGCAGCGTATAGCCCGACGGCCGGCTGATGAGCGCCGCCAGGGTTGCCGATTCCGCGGCCGTCAGCTTCGCCGCCGGCTTCGCGAAGTAGCCGAGCGAGGCCGCCTCGACGCCGTAGTAGCCGTCGCCCAGGTAGACGTGATTGAGATACGCCTGCAGGATGGCCTTCTTGCCGTATTTCTTTTCGAGCCGCTGCGCCAGCCACACCTCGCGCAGCTTACGGCTGTAGGTGCGGCTGCGATCGAGCCCGGTCGCCCGCGCCAACTGCTGAGAGATGGTGCTGGCCCCCTGTGTGATTCGGCCTTCGCGAAGGTTGGTCACCATCGATGCCAGGATCCGCCGGCGATCGATGCCATCGTGCTCGAAAAACCGGCGATCTTCGGTCACGAGCACGGCCTGGACCAGGTCATCCGACATCTCTTCCAGCGACACCGGGAGGCGATGCTCACGGTAGAGCGCGGAGATCGGCCGGTCCTGCGCATCGAAGATCACGGTCGACACAGGACCCGGATCCAGCGTGAGACGTGCCGTGGCGCGATCCACGTCGGCCTTGATCTGCCAGATCGCGTACCCGGTCGCCACGGCAGCGATGCTGAGGAGGACGAGAAGGACGCGAGGAACAACGCGGGCGGTCATGGTGTTTGTCACTTCTCTCGAATGAGAAAGCAAACGCCATACCTGAAAAATACGGTGCCTAAGGGGTGCCTGGGGTGCCTAACGTGCCCAGGGTGCTAATGTTGAGCAGGCCGTCGGCACTTTAGGCACTTCAGGCACCCTAGGCACCCTAGGCACCCTAGCCCTATTTCATCCCGCGAGCGCCGTAGTAACGGAACGCCGCCCAGTATGCCGGGTGCGTACGGCCGCGCTCGTCGCGCATCACGCGCTGGGCGCGCAGCAATGCGGTCTCGCGCGCTCGGCCGGCGGTGAGGCTCATCTTGAACAGCTCTGCCAACTCATCCGACGCGCGTTCCGCCGGCGTCCAGAGCGACACGATCGCCCCGGCTGGCATAGCCGACCCGACGAGTTTCGCGTCGGCCGGTCCGGGATCGCTGGCCGTCGGAAACAGCTGGCCGACGCTGCCTGGCGCGCTGGTGCTGCCGCTCCACGCTGCGGCCGATGTCAGAGATGGCGCAAACACCATCGGCTTCCAGTCCACGAGATACTGCCAGGCGGCGCGGGCCCCGGGGTTGCGGACCAGGGCACTGAACGGCAGCGCGTCGAGCGGACCATCGGGGATGATCAGCAGGCGATCGGCGCGGATCGCATCACTCTCGAACTGCCCGAACAGCAACGTGAACAACGCGCGGCCGTCAGCCACAAGCGGCACCTGGTAGGCCAGCGTCGAGGTCCGGGTCTGCACGCGCTCCACGAACTGCTTGATGCGCTCGTCGAGCGCGGCCGACTTTTCGTCGATGCGGTAGACGCGAATCGGCGATTCGCGAGTCGCGACGAAGGCATAGGTCGCTTCGGGCTGTACGCTGAAGGCGATCATCAGCGTGCCGTCTTCAAGGCCCTCTTTCAGCGCGTCGAGCGGCGCCAGCGCTGACGGGCCCTCGTCCGCCGCGCCGCGAGCACGCCGCAGGCGCTCGTGCATGTGGTCCAGCAACGTGAACGACTCGCCGGCATTGCCCTGGTCGGCGAGGATGCGAATGGGCCGGCCGTAATACGCCTGCACGCGCGACACGAGCTGCGCCCGGGCTTCGAGTGTGCCGGCCGGCCGCGCCGCGCGCGACTGCTCGAGCAGGTTGACGGCCTCGCGCAACCGGCGCAGGCCCTCGTCTGGATCACCGCGCGTGACGAGGAAGTTGCCGAGCTCGTGAACCACGTTCACGTGATCGAGCGAGCCGGGCGCGACCTTGCTCCACGCTTCGACCGAACGCTCGAAGGCATTGCGGGCGGCAATCGGATCGCTGCCCTTGGACGTGACGATGGCGATGCGCTCGAGTGATTCGGCGACGTCGGACGAGGTCGGCAGGAGCTTTTCGCGAATGGCGAGGGCCTCGCGGTGCAGTGGCAGCGCCTCGCCCCAGGCACCGGCCGCCTCGCGCGCCAGGCCCAACTCGGTGGCGGTGGCCGCCACCAGCAATGTCTGCGGCAGCTGCGCGCGGCGCAACTCCAGCGCTTCGCGCGCGGCGGACGTGGCCGTGTCGGGTCGCCCGCGCAGGCGCTCGATGCGAGCGAGGCTGGTCAGCAAAGACGCCATCTCGAGCGGCGGCGCCTGCGAGCGGCGCAGATCGACGGCGGCCTTGAGCTCGGCGCCGGCATCGGCCAGCCGGCCCTGTTCGAGCAGCACGAGTCCGAGGTTGGCGTGAGTGGTACCCAGGTCTTCAGGGGCACCCTTGCGGGCGGTCTTGATGGTGAGCGACCGCCGGAACATCGTTTCGGCAGCGGTCAGCTGGCCGCGGTTCATCTGCAGGATGCCGAGGTTGGTCAGGATCTGCGAGACCTCGAGGCTGTCGGGCCGCTGCGCCTCGTAGATCTTGAGCGACGTTTCGTAGAGGCCTTGCGCCCGCGGCGCCTGGTTGCGCGACGCGGCGACCACCGCCAGCGCGTTCGAGACGCGCGCGTAGTCGATGGAGTTGCGCTGCGAGCTTTCGAGCACGGCCAGGCTGCGCGAATAGAAGCGGTCGGCCTCTTCCAGGTCCTTGCGGCGCACGGCGCCGTCGCCCATCATCTCGGCGAGCTGCGCTTCGCGCGCCGAGCCGGGCTGAATCTTCGACACCACCTCGTACGCCGTGGCATAGGCCTGCGCCGCCCGTGCCGTGTCGTTGCGCGCCGTCGCGACGCGGGCCACTTCCATCAGCGCATCCGCGTACTCGGGACTGGTCGGCGCGCCGGCGGCCAGGCGGGCGACGGCGACATCCATCCACCGTTCGGCATCGGCCGTGCGCTTGTCGATCCGGGCCACGTTCGCCATCTTGAAGGCCAGGCGGCCCAGGTCGCGATCCTGCGGCGCATTCTGGGTCAGCAGGCTGGTGGCTTCTTCAAACGCGCCGCGCGCGGCCGCCAGCATGTTGGCGCGGACCTCGATGTCGCCAAGCAGTTCAAGCCGGCGGGCCCGCTCGGTGGGGTTACGTTCCGCCGGGGCGTCGGCCACCTGCGCCAGCGCGCGATCGAGCTCGGCGGCGACATCGGACGGAATCTGGGCGAAAACCTGCCCGATGCTGACCGAACCGGCCACCAGCCCGATCGTCAGGAAAAGGCGTGCCTTTGTGTGCATCGGTAGGAGAGTATACGGCGAAATGGGGTCAGTTGAGTCCCCATGCACCATATGTGGGGCTGCTACCCGGTTTTGGCCGGCTCATGCCCCTCCTTCGTCTCGATCAGCACCTCCCCGGTCAGGGTCCGGTGCACCGGGCACTTGCTGGCGATCTCGAGCAGCCGCGCGCGCTGCTCGGCGTCGAGGTCACCGTCCATCGTGATGTGCCGGATGATGTTGTACTTGCCGTCGGCCGGCCCGCCGGTCAATCGGACGTGCACACCTTGGAGCGGCCAGCCCTTCCGCTCGGCATACAACCGGAGCGTCATCGAGGTGCAGGCGCCGAGGGCCGCGAGCATGAACTCGTGTGGCTCGGGTCCGGTATCGGCGCCCGTCTTGTCGACGGGCTCGTCGGCGCGCAGCCGGAACTCGCCGATGATGATGTCCTGTCCCAGCTTGGTTCCGTCCGAAGTGACGATTACATCGCGCATGCAGGCATCCTACATCGCCAAATAAACAGAAGATCAGGAGATTAGGAGACAGGAATTTAGAAGGCCTGCCTCTTGACCTCCTGATCTCCTGTTGGTCTTATCTACGCTCGACTATTCATGAGGAACGTCGCCATCTCGTGGAAGAAATGCCGCAAGAACTGCGTCACGTCGGCCGGCAGCGCAGCCTCATCGAGGGCGCGATCCATCAACTGCACCCAGCGGTCGCGGGCGTCCTGATCCAGCTTGTAAGGCAGGTGCCGCATCCGCAGGCGCGGATGCCCGCGGCTCTGTTCGTAGCGCGGCGGTCCGCCGAAGCGGCCGACCAGGAAGTCGCGCAGGCGCTGCTCCGCACCGGCCATGTCATCGGCCGGATACATGGGCCCAAGCACATCGTCTGCCGGGACCTGCGCGTAGAACGCAGTCACGAGGCGCGCGAAGCCATCCTCGCCGATGCGAGCGTAGATGTCGGCGTCGGTCACCATCAGGCGTTGTGGACTTTCTCGATCTTCCGATCGCGCTCGTGGTTCAGGCGTTCGACATCGCGGCGATAGTGATCGTCCATGGTCTGGCGCTGCTCGAAATCAACCGAGGCGGCCAGCTTCGATTTATAGAGGATCTCTTCCTGCGCGAGCTTGGCCGCGTAGGTCTTGCGGATCTCGGCAATCTCGTTCTTCTGGTCGTCGGTCAGCCGGTGCTCGGTGACGCCGGCGTCGGCATCCTGTTTCTTCAAGCGCGCCATCGCCAGTTCGATCGCGCTCTTCGGTGCTTCGTCGTTCATGGAGCGATCATACCGGGAGTCGGGAGTCGGGAACCGGGAGTCGGGCGGGAGTCGCCAAATTTGAAGACAAGTGTCTTTTCCGACTCCCGACTCCCGACTCCCGGCTGTATCTAACCGAACAGGCTCTTGGCGACGAACCAGACGTTGGCGGGGCGCTCGGCCAGGCGGCGCATGTACCAGGGGAACCAGTAGGCGCCGTACGCGATCAGCACCCGGACCGACGCGCCGTCGTGGGCCAGGCGCAGTTGCGTCGCCTTCTGGATGCCGTAGAGCATGTGAAACTCGAACTCGGCCGGCTTGACGCCCGTCGCCGCCGCGTGCCGGCGGATGGTGTCAATCAGCTGGACGTCGTGGGTGCCAAACACCGCCCGGGCGCCGCTGGCGCGGCTGCCGGCGTCGAGCATCACCTGCGCGAGCGCGAAGTAGTTGGCGTCGACGTCGCTCTTCTTCGGAAACGCGATCTCGGGCGGCTCGTTGTAGGCACCCTTGACCAGGCGAATGCCGATGCCCCGGCCCGTCAATTCGACCAGGTCTTCGCGGGTGCGATACAGGTACGCCTGCAGGCACACGCCCACGCGCGGGAACTCGGCTCGCAGGCGGCGCGTCAGGTCGAGGGTAAGGTCGACATAGTGCGACTGCTCCATGTCGATCCACAGGAAGTTGCCGGCGGCATGCGCGCGTGCCGCCAGGTCGCGCAGGTGACCGTAGGCGAGCTCGCGATCGATATCGAGGCCGAGCTGCGTCAACTTGATCGAGGGCTCGCACGCCAGGTTCAGTTTCTGGATGCGATCGATCCCATCGAGATAATGGCGCGCCACATCGTCGGCCTCGGCCAGGTCCTTGACGTTCTCGCCCAGCCGCGTAAACACCGCGGTAACGCCTTCGGCGGCCATGGCCCGGGCGGCGCCGACCATGTCGTCGAACGCCTCGCCGGGCATGAAGCGCGATACGGCGCGGCGGACGAACGGCGCCCGGGTGCCGTTTTCGCGGAGCCACGTGCTGTCGGAAGCCTTGAGGAGGAGACTACGCGCAACGCTCATGTCGCTATCATCCTACACGGCCCGCGGCGCGCGGGGCACGAGCTGCACCGAGAATAGACCGCAGCGAAGCTGGCGCGCCGGATCCGGGAGGTGCTGGCCGATCCCGGGATGCGCACGCGAGCGGCGGCCATGGCTGCGCGCATGAAAGACGATGACGGACCGGCTCGGGCGGCTGTATTGATCGAAGAAGCGATGCGGGTTTACCACGCCGAAGCCGGCTAAAGGAGCTCGCCGGCGAAGGCGGGCATGAGAATTGATAAGAGGGTAGCAAAGGAAACCAAATGGTCACCACGAGTGGACAGCGCTTTGTACTCGCCGCCGCCTTTGCCGCATGTTTTGCCGCCTTCGCCCCCGCGCCGGCGCGGGCACAGTCCTCAATAGGCTTCAACGGCGGGGTCTCGATCGACCCCACGCAGGCCTATGGCGGGGTGTATTGGGAATCGCCGGACATTGGCGGCCGCTTCCGGCTTCGCCCGGGCATTGACGGCGGGTTTGGCGACAACCTCAGGCTCGGCACCGTCAACATCGACCTGATCGCGAAGTTCCCGCTCGGCCAGTCGGGATGGTCGCTAATCCAGGGCGGCGGCCCCACCATCATCATCGTGAACTACACCGGCATCTACGAGGGCGCGCCGCGCGAACTGCACGCCGGCGGCAGCTACCTGTTCGGGTTCGAGCACGACAACGGCTTCTTCACCGAGTTCCGGGTGGGAGGCGGCAGCTACGTGCCAGGGCTGAAGATGGGCGTCGGCTGGGCCATCGCGATCAAGTAACAGGAGCCCAGGAGATTAGGAGAAGATTTTTTCCTGATCTCCTGATCTCCTGTTTAAGCTTGTCCGGATGAAGCGCGAGCGGACGCACAAGTGGGACGACCCCACGCCACGGACGCAGGGCATGGCCACCCTGTCGGGACTCGAAGTGCTGCGACTGGTAATCAGTGGTGAACTCCCGCAGCCGCCGATGGCCCACCTGATGGACATCCGGCTCGTCGAAGTCGAGAACGGCAAGACCGTGTTCGAGTCAATCCCCGGCGAATTCCACTACAACCCGCTCGGCACCGTCCACGGCGGCTTTGGCGCCACCCTGCTCGACTCGGCGATGGGCTGCGCCGTCCATAGCACGCTCGAGGCCGGCGACGCCTACACGACGCTGGAACTGAAGGTGAACTTCCTGAGACCGCTGACCCATGCCACGGGATTGGTCCGCGGAATCGGCACCATCGTGCATGCCGGCCGGACCACCGCATTGGCCGAAGGACGGATCGAAGATGCTGGTGGGAAGTTGTATGCCTTCGCCACGAGCACGTGCCTCATCCGCCGGAAGAAAGGCCGGGACTAAAGTCCCGGCCCTCCGTCCTCCTACTTCTTGACGTACTTCTGCAGCTTGCGCGGCCCGACTTCGGCGCCGTAGATGTTGCCGGCCGCGTCGACCGCGACGCCTTCGGCCGCGAGCGTGCCGCCGGGCGGCTTGCCGCCATCAGCCATCTTCGCGACCACCTTGCCGTCAACCATCTCGTAGGTCAGGCCGATGTGCGACGGATCGGGAATGAACGCGGTGACCTTGCCGTCACCGATGGCGCCGATGCGAATGCCGCGCTTCCACGCGTAGTGCGGCGGGCTGACGGAACCCGATTCCGAGTCAGCCCCGTAGATGATGTCGTCCTTGATGAAGATCCCGCTCAGCCGGCTGAACTGGTAGAGGGTGTCGAGCGTCTTGTAGCTCTCGGGATCGAGCACCTGGATGCGGTTGTTCGAACGATCCGCGACAAACAGGCGGCCCTTCGAGTCAAACGCCAGGCCGTGGGGCTGCATGAACTCGCCCTCGGGGCCTGAGCCCATCTTGCCGAACTCGCGCAGGAACTTGCCGTTGCGATCGAACCGGATCAGCCGCGCGGTGGCCGGGGGCGCGTTGCCGTGGCCCTCGGCGACCAGGATGTCGCCGTTCGGATAGGTGATCACGTCGTTGGGCTGGTAGAAAGACGCCGGATCCGCCGGCTGGCCGGGCACGTTGCCGCCGGGCTTGCCGAGCGTCAACAGCACCTTGCCCTCGGGGCTGAACTTGATCACCTGATGGCCCACGACCTTCTCGGGCATCGCGGGCATGGGCGCATCGGGCGCCGAACCCGGGGCACGCGCCGGCAGGTTGCTCTGCCCGTCGGTCACCCAGATGTTGCCGTCGCGGTCGACGTGAATGCCGTGCGGAAAGACGAACATGCCCTGGCCGAAGCTCGTCACTACGTTGCCGTTCGAGTCGAACTTGAACACCACGTTCAGCGGCGACATCTCGCCCTTGGCGCGGTCCCAGCACGAATTGGCGGAGCAGCGCTCGGCCACCCAGATGCTGCGGCCGTCCTTGTCGATGTCAACGGCGCTCGTCGAGCCCCAGGTGCGGCCTGCCGGCATCTTCGCCCAGCCCTCGATCGTGTTGTAGGGATTCGGCGCATCGTTGGTCGGCGTGGCCGCCATCCACGGCGCCGGCGCGGGTGCCTGCGCGTAGAAACCGCCGCCCATTGCACCAACGGCCATTACTCCAGCCGCGACCAGTAGACCCACTCGTAGAACACGTCCCATTCGGATGCCTCCCCTTGAGCAGGAGATATTACACGTTCCCGGGATAAGATTGTCTGTCCGGCCAGCTGAGGTAACCGAATGCGCGCACTGACACTCGCCCTGCTCACGTCGTTGTTTGCCACGCCGCTTTTTGCCCAGGCGCCGGCGCCGGTCGTCGCCGAAACCATCGCCACGGCCATCCCCGGCGTGATCGCCGCCGGCACTAAGGTCGAGGTCATCAAGAGCGGCTTCACCGGCACCGAGGGCCCCATCGGCATGGCCGATGGCAGCTTCCTGTTCACCGAGACTCAGGCCAACCGCATCACGAGGATCGACCAGGACAACAACATCACGACCTTTCTCGAGAACACCAATGGCTCGAACGGCCTGGCGTTCGACAGCAAGGGCCGCCTCATCTCGGTGCAGACCACGCCCGGCAAGACACTGATCGGCGTGATCTATCCGAAGGGCCAGGAAGCCACGCTGTCGGACAACTTCGATGGCAAGCCGTACGGCCGGCCCAACGACCTGGTCGTTGACAAGAAGGGCGGCGTCTATTTTTCGGAACCCGGGCCCAACGCCGCGCCCGGCCAGCCGCCCCCGCCGCTGACACCGGCGGTGTACTACGTGCCGGCCGGCGGCAAGTCGATGCGCATCGCCGAAGGCATTGCCCGGCCGAACGGCATTCAGCTGAGCCCCGACGAGCAGACGCTCTACGTGAACGACACCGCGGGCGAATACCTGCTGGCGTTCGACATCAAGCCGGACGGCTCGGTGGGCAACCGCCGCAACTTCGCGAAGTACCCGACGGTGAACAAGACGGCCACCGGCGCCTTCAACAGCGGCGCCGACGGACTGGCCATCGACCACGAGGGCCGCGTCTACTCGGTGTCGATCGGCGGCGTGCACGTGTTCAGCCCCACGGGCGATCTGCTGGGCACGATTCCGCTGTCGCTGCAGGGCCAGAACATCGCGTTTGCCGGCACCGACAAGAAAACGTTGTACATCGTCGGCCGCGGCGCCGCCTTCAAAGTTCGGCTGTTGACCGCCGGTTACGCGGGGCGCGTCAAGTAGCCTTTATGTAGGGTCCGGCTTTAGCCGGACCGTCAGCCGACGGAGAACACCAATGCCGATGTTCGAATACGCCTGCAAGAAGTGCGGAAAAGAATTTGAGACCCTGGTGCGCCCGAACACCGCGGCGCCGTCGTGCCCGGCCTGCCAGAGCACCGAGCTCGACAAGCTGATCTCGATTCCCGCGGTCAAGTCCGAGACGACGCACGCCCTGGCGCTGGGCGCGGCGAAGAAGCGCGACCAGAAACAGGCCAGCTACAACGCGCGCGTGCAGCGCGAGTACGAACTGCACCACAACGATTAACCCTCAACCCTTTCCAGGATTCCGACGCGATGGCCCTCCCAACCGCCACCGGCACGGCGCAGTGCCCCGAGTGTTTTGCTGACGTCACGCTGACCAAGGTGATGCAGAACGAGATCACCCAATGCCCCGGCTGCGGAGCGGAACTCGAGATCACGTCGCTCGAGCCGATCACCCTGGCGCTCGCGCCCCAGGAAGAAGAGGACTGGGGTGAGTAGCGTCCGGGTAGGGGTCCTCTACAGCCGGGTCCGGGTCGAAGAAAAGCTGCTGTTCGAAGCGTTCGAGAAGCGCGGTGTCTCGCTGGACCTGATCGACGATCAGAAGCTGATCTTCGACATCACCGACGTCGACAACCACCCGTTCACCGACTACGACGTCATTGTCGAACGCTGCATCAATCACAGCCGCGCGCTCTACAGCCTGAAGATCCTGAACGACCAGGGCGTGAAGACGGTGAACACCGCGCTCTGCGCCGACATTTGCGGCAACAAACTGATGACCACCAGCGCGCTGGCCGCCGCCGGCGTGCCGCAGCCCAAGGCGCTCGTGGCCTACACGGCCGAGAGCGCGATCGAGGCGATCGAGCGGCTCGGCTACCCGGTGGTGCTGAAGCCCACCGTGGGCTCGTGGGGCCGCCTGCTGAGCAAGGTCAACGACCGCGACGCCGCCGAGACGATTCTCGAGCACAAGGAAACGCTCGGCAGCTATCACCACAGCATCTTCTACATCCAGGAGTACATCCAGAAGCCGGGCCGCGACATCCGCGCGTTCCAGGTCGGGCCGGAAACGATCTGCGCCATCTACCGCACCTCGCCCAACTGGATCACCAACACCGCGCGCGGCGGGTCATCCAGCAACTGCCCGATCACGCCGGAACTCGCCGACATCTGCACCCGTGCCGCCAAGGCGTGCGGCGGCGGCGTGGTGGCGCTCGACCTGTTCGAAGATCCGGATCGGGGCCTGCTGGTGAACGAAGTGAACTACACCATGGAGTTCCGCAACAGCATCGCGCCGACCAACGTGAACATCCCGGAGCGCATGGTGGACTTCTGCCTGGATGTTGCCAAGAACGGCTGGAACGAGGCCAATGGCTGGACCGACGACGGGCCGCAGATGGCGTCGATTTCCCTCGCCGACGGCGCGTCGGCCTAGGCCACCGACAGAACAGCCACAGATTAAACACAGATCAGGCACAGATTTAGCGGGGTGGAATCCGCAAATCTGTAAATCCCAAATCACAATCACCACACCAACAAACCACAAGACCACCAAATCATCCGTGACAACACCTCTTACGGTCTCCATCGTTGGCGCGTCGGGCTACACCGGCGGCGAACTGCTGCGGCTCGCACTCGGGCATCCGCATCTCGAAGTGAAGCAGGTCACCAGCGAGCGGCTCGACGGCCAGTTCGTCCACTTCACGCACGCGAACCTGCGCCCTTCGGCAGGCTCAGGGCGCCCCGAGCTTGTCGAGGGGCAAAAGCGCCTCCCGCTCAAGTTCGTGCGGTCCGAATCGGTCGAGAAGTGCGACTTGCTGTTTCTGTGTCTGCCGCACGGCAGCGCGATGAGCCGCATCGCTCAGCTCTCGACCCTCGCCGACCGCATCATCGACCTCAGCGCCGATTTCCGGCTGCGCGACGCGGCCGGTTATGAAAAGTGGTACGGCAAGCCGCACACCAATCCGGCATGGCTCGAGAAGTTCGTTTACGGCCTGCCCGAACTGCACCGCGCCGAGCTGACAGCCGCCCGCTATGTAAGCGGCGTCGGCTGCAACGCGACCGCGACGACCCTGGCGGTGTGGCCGCTGGCGGCGGCCGGGCTGATCGACACCGCGCGCGGGATTATCTGCGAGGTCAAGGTGGGCAGCAGCGAGGGCGGCGCGGTGTCCGCTGATTCGACGCACCATCCCGAGCGGTCAGGTGTGATGCGCAGCTTCGCGCCCACCGGTCACCGCCACACCGCCGAAGTGCTGCAGGCGCTCAAGCGGACAGACGTCGTCACCGACGTGCACCTGAGCGCGACCGCCGTCGGCAACGTCCGCGGCGTGCTGGCCACCGCGCACGTGTTCGTGAAGCCCGGCACGGCCGAGAAGGACGTGTGGAAGGCCTATCGCGAGGCCTACCACCAGGAGCCGTTCGTCCGCATTGTCAAGGAACGGACGGGCCTCTATCGCTATCCCGAGCCGAAGATCCTCTCGGGCAGCAACTACGCCGACGTTGGCTTCGAAATGGACGCCGCGACCGGCCGCGTGGTGGCGCTTTGCGCCATCGACAACCTGATGAAGGGTGCGGCCGGCTCCGCCGTGCAATGCGCGAACGTCATGATGGGGTGGGACGAGACGCTCGGCCTCGACTTCCCCGGCCTGCATCCCATCTAACAGGAGACAAGGAGTTCAGGAGCAATGTTTTTGAAAACCTTTACTCCTAATCTCTTTATCTCCTTTAAGTTCGTGGCACCGAAATGATCGTAGTCAAGGTAGGCGGCGGTACTTCCCTGAACATCGACGCCGTCGTGGCCGACATCGTCGCGCTGCGCGCCAGGGGAACCGAGTTGATCCTCGTGCATGGGGGCGCGCAGACGACCAATGCGGTGGCTGAGGCCCTCGGGCATCCGGCGCAATTCGTGACCAGCGAGACCGGGCACGTCAGCCGCCGCACCGACCGCCGCACCCTCGAGATCTTCGAGATGGTCTACTGCGGCCAGTTGAACAAGATGTGGGTCGAGAAGCTGCAGCAGCAGGGCGTGAACGCCGTCGGCCTGTCGGGCCTCGACGGCCGCATTTTCGAAGGCACTCGTAAAGACACGCTGCGCATTCGGGTGGACGGCCGCCGCATGGTGCTGCGCGACGACTGGACCGGCACCGTCGAGAAGGTCAACGCCGATTTGCTGAAGACACTGATCGCCGCCGGCTACTTCCCCGTCCTGACGCCGCCCGGTTCGTCCACGGCCGGCGAGGCCATCAACGTGGATGGCGACCGCGCCGCGGCCATGGTGGCGGGCGCCTTTGGCGCCGAAGCGCTGGTGATCCTCACGGATCAAGTGGGCCTGTTGAAGAAGTTTCCCGACGAATCAACGCTGATTTCCGAAATCCCCAAGGCCAAAGCCGACCAGTTCATGGAATTCGCCGAAGGGCGCATGAAGAAGAAAGTGATGGGCGCCGTCGAAGCCATCGCCGAAGGCGTCGGCAAGGTGATTTTCGCCGACGGCCGTGTCGACGAACCCATCTCGCGCGCCCTGGCCGGCGCCGGAACACACATCTCATGAAGTACGCCGAAGTCGAGGAACGCATCCTGGGTGGCACCACCGCCCGTCGTGGCGACGTGGTCATCACCCGTGGCGAAGGCTCGTGGGTCTACGACGAGCACGGCAAGAAGTATCTTGATCTGGGGTCGGCCCAGGGCGTGGCCATGTTGGGCCACTGCCATCCCAGGGTGGTCGAGGCCATCAGCCGCCAGGCCGAGACGCTCACGCTTTGTCCGAACTATTTCTACAACGACGTTCGCGCGGAGTTTGCGCAAGCGCTGGTGGACGTGCTGCCGAAGCACCTCTCCCATCTCTTTCTCGCCAACAGCGGCGCCGAAGCCGTGGACGGGGCGCTCAAGTTCGCGCGGCTGTTCACCAATCGGCCGGCGTTTGTCGCCACCACCAAGGGCTTTCACGGCCGCACCATCGGCGCGCTGTCGGTGACGTGGGAGCCGAAGTACCGCGACGGCTTCCTGCCGCTGCTCGAGACCGCGCACGTGCAGTTCAACGATGCGGCGGCGCTCGACCAGGCGATCACCGACCAGACGGCGGCGGTCATTCTCGAAGTCGTGCAGGGAGAAAGCGGTGTCAACATCGGCACGCCCGACTTTCTGCGGTCGGCCCAGCGCCTGTGCCGCGAGCGCGGTGCGCTGCTGATTGTCGATGAGATCCAGACCGGCTTTGGCCGCACCGGCAAGTGGTTCGCGGTCGAGCACGCCGGCATCGAGCCCGACATCATGTGCCTGGCCAAGGGCCTGGGCGGCGGCTTCCCCATGGGCGCGTTTGCCTACACCACGGCGGTTCGCGACGTCCTGACCCAGGGCGCGCACGGCAGCACCTTCGGCGGCTCGCCCCTTGCGTGCGCGGCCGGGCTGGCGGCCATCCAGGCCTACCAGGACGAGGGACTGATCAAGCGCAGCGCCATGCTCGGCGCGCACCTGCGCAACACGCTGCGCAGTGTGCTCGAGGGCGTCCCGGCGGTCCGCGACATCCGCGGCCTCGGCCTGATGATTGCGGTCGAGTTGCGAACCAAGGTGGCGCCGGTGCTGAAGAGCCTGATGCTGAACCACGGCGTCATCGCCCTGCCGGCCGGACCCACCGTGTTGCGCCTGTTGCCGCCGCTGGTAATCAGCGAAGCCGAGATTGATTTCGGCGTGCAGGCGATCGCCAAGGCGATCAAGGAGCTCAAGGCCTGATGGAGCGCGCGGCCGCCGTCGAGTTGATTCGCGGGCTCGTCGCGATTCCTTCGCTTTCGCGGCACGAAGCGCAGGCGTCGGGGTGGCTGGTCGAACAGATGCGCGCGAACGGCTACGAGCGCGCGTTCGTCGATGAGGCCGGCAATGCCGTCGGCGAGCTTGGCGATCCGTCCGCCGCTCGCACCATCGTGCTGCTCGGCCACATCGACACCGTCCCGGGCAACATTCCCGTGCGCATCGAGCCGTCGGCCAACGGCGACCTCCTGTTCGGCCGCGGCAGCGTCGACGCCAAGGGGCCACTCGCCAGCTTCGTGGCCGGGGCGGCCATCTTCGGCGCCGGCAACGCACGCGCCGCCAACTTGCGCGTGGTGGTGGTCGGCGCGGTCGAAGAAGAGGCCGCCACCAGCAAGGGCGCCCGGTTCATCGCATCGCGCTTCAATGGCACGACCGAGCCCATGCCCACGGCCTGCATCATCGGCGAACCCAGCCACTGGAACCGCGTCACGCTGGGTTACAAGGGACGATTACTGCTCGACCTGTCCGCCGATCAGCCCATGGCGCACACGGCCGGACCCGACGCCAGCGTGGCGTCAGTGGTGGTGGACACGTGGAACTGGGTGACGGCCCATGCGGCCGCCTACAACGCCGGCAAGGACAAGGCGTTCGACCAGTTGAGTCCCAGCCTTCGCCGGTTCATCACCTCCACCAACGAGGCGATGCACGACCTGGTCGAGGCGCAGTTTGCCTGGCGCCTGCCGGTGGGCTTCGATGTTGACGCGCTCATCGCCAACCTGCGCGCCTGGCCCTCGGCCAACCTGCGCGATGGCCACACCCGCTTCGAGTTCAACTTCAGGGGCGAAGAGCGCGCCTGGCGCGGCGACCGCAACAACCCGCTGGTCCGCAGCTTCCTGGCCGGTGTGAGGACCGAAGACCCGGCCGCGCAACTGGGGTTCGTCTTGAAAACCGGCACCAGCGACATGAACGTGGTGGCGCCGGTGTGGAAGTGCCCGATCGTCGCCTACGGGCCAGGCGACAGCGCCCTCGATCACACGCCGAACGAACACTTGCCGCTCGATGAGTATTGGAAAGCCGTCAACGTGATCAGCCATACATTGGCTGCCTTCGCAGCCACGGACTAAAAGACAGCCACAGATTAAACACAGATTAG
Source organism: Acidobacteriota bacterium (assembly GCA_030697165.1). NCBI lineage: Bacteria > Pseudomonadati > Acidobacteriota > Acidobacteriota bacterium. The sequence continues at coordinate 500,018 of JAUYQQ010000022.1, read as the reverse complement.
ACACCGATGGGAGTTCGCTGGCTCCGGCCCTTGGCCGGAGCTTGGTGCGATGACAGCCGGCGAGAAAAGAGTCCACTGCGAACCGTCCTCCGGACTCATTTGCTCGCCGACTGTCATCACACCAGCGGCGCGTAGCGCCGCCAGCGAACTGCGCCGGCAGGCCGCCTGAATCTGCGTCTAATCGGTGTCTAATCTGTGGCCTGAGGATACAATCGGCGCCGATGTCATCCGTGACCAGCGCTGTCACCATTGCCGATCTCCGCCACCGCGCCATGCTCCGCTTGCCGCGCATGGCGTTCGACTACATCGATGGCGGCGCCGAGCGCGAGTGGACCCTGCGCGAGAACTGCCGCGCCTACGAAGATGTGCTGTTCCGCCCGCGCTCGGCGGTCGCGACGGCCGCGTGCGACCTGCGAGCCACGGTGCTCGGCACCACCATCGACGTGCCGTTCATCCTGGCGCCGGTCGGCAGCAGCCGCATGTTCTTTCCGCGCGGCGAGGAAGTGGCGGCCAGCGCGGCGGGCGGCGCGGGCACCATCTACACGCTGTCCACGCTGTCGGGCTGCCGCATGGAGGACGTCAAGGCCGCCACCAGCGGCACGGCCTGGTATCAGCTGTATCTCGTCGGTGGCCGCGAGGTGGCCCTCGGCGCCATTGCCCGCGCCAAGGCGGCCGGCTTCAAGGCGCTGGTCGTGACCATCGACACCCCCGTGGCCGGCATGCGCGAGCGGGACGCGCGCAACGGCGTCAAGCAACTGCTCGCGCGCAACCTGTCCACTGTTCCGCACCTCGGCCAGATGCTGATTCGTCCCGGTTGGCTCTACCGGTTCTTCAACGACGGCGGCCTGATGAACTTCCCGAACATCGTCATCAACAACGAGCCCATGGGCTACGCCGACGTGGGCGCCGCGCTCGAGCAATCGATGACTTCGTGGACCGACTTCAAGTGGATCCGCGAAGCGTGGGGTGGCCCGATTATCGCGAAGGGCGTGCACACGGCCGATGATGCCCGGCGGGCGGTCGGCGAGGGCGCGGCCGCGATCGTGGTCTCGAACCACGGCGCGCGCCAGCTCGACGGCGTGTCGCCGACCATTCGCGTGCTGCCCGAGGTGGTGCAGGCGGTGCACGGGCAGACCGAGATCCTGCTCGATGGCGGCATCCGTCGCGGCAGCGACATCGTCAAGGCCCTGTGCATGGGCGCGCGCGCGGTGCTCGTGGGCCGGGCCTATGCCTATGGCCTGGCGGCGGCCGGCGAGGCCGGCGTCACCCGCGCCATCGACATCCTGCGCGCCGACGTCGTGCGGACCATGAAACTCCTCGGCTGCGGCCGCATCGAAGATTTAGACGGCTCGTTTGTCGAGGTCCCACCCGAGTGGACCTCCCGGGCCCGGAGTCTTCCCAATGTCGATTCGTCCCGTTAAGCGTGTAGTTGAGGCCACTCCCCACATGGAAGGCGCCGGCGTGAAGCTGCATCGCGGCTTCGGCTTTGGCGACACCAACGAGTTCGATCCGTTCCTGCTGTTCGACGACTTCCGCAACGAACGGCCCGACGATTACCTCGCGGGTTTCCCGTGGCATCCGCACCGCGGCATCGAGACCATCACCTACGTGCTGGCGGGCACCGTTGCGCACGGCGACAGCCTCGGCAACCGCGGATCCCTTGGCGCCGGCGACGTGCAGTGGATGACCGCCGGCAGCGGCATCATGCACCAGGAGATGCCACAGGGCGACGCCCAGGGCCGCATGCACGGCTTCCAGCTGTGGGCCAACCTGCCGCGCGCGCTCAAGATGACCGCGCCGCGCTACCAGGATATTCAGGCCAACGACATCCCCGAGATCACGGACGATGACGGGACGCATGTGAGGGTGGTGGTCGGTGACTTCTGGGGCAAGACGGGGCCGGTGGAAGGCGTGGCCGCCGATCCGCGCTACCTTGACATCTCGGTCGCGCCCAACCAGACCAAGCGGCTCGCGGTTGAGAACTCGCGGCATGCGTTCGCGTACGTGTTCGCGGGCAGCGGTTCGTTCCGCGACGCCTCGAAGCCGCTGCCGGTGCAGACCGAGCTGGTCGGCGTCTCGGACGAGGCCACGCCGTCGATGCTGGGCAACCGCTCGCTGGTGGTGTTCGACAGCGGCGACGAGATTACGGTGACAGCCGGTGACGAAGGGATTCGTTTCCTGTTGGTGTCGGGACGGCCGCTGCAGGAACCGGTCGCCTGGTATGGGCCAATCGTGATGAACGAGCGCTCGGAGCTGCAGCAGGCGTATGCGGAGCTCAAGAATGGGACCTTCATCAAGCATCGCTAGCGATAACGTGACTAGAATGAGGCATGGCGACCCTGTTCTCGTCTCCCCTACGCATCCCCCTGCACGTTGACGAGCGGTTTGTCCGGGCCTCCGGTCCCGGTGGCCAGAACGTCAACAAGGTGGCGACCGCGGTCGAGCTGCGGTTCGACATCGACAACTCATCGCTGCCTCACGACATGAAGGCGCGCCTCAAGGCCCTCGCCGGGCGCAAGGCCCTGACCGACGGCGTGCTGATGATCGACAGCCGGGCCCACCGCACCCAGGCCCGCAACCGCGAGGCGGCGCGCGAACGCCTGATCGATCTGATCCAGCGCGCCTCGGTGCCGCCCAAGAAGCGCACCCCGACGGCGCTGACCAGGGCCGCCAAGGAGCGCCGGCTCGCCGGCAAGAAGCACCACGCGCAGGTCAAGAAGACAAGAACGACTCGGCCCGATCGCGAAGAGTAACAGGAGTCAAGGAGATCAGGAGTCATTCTTGGGCGGTCCAAGAAATTGCTCGTGACCTCCTAATCTCCTGTTTTGTTTTGCGTCATAATCTCGGCGTGCCTGATTCGTCAAAGCCGCAGTCCTTCAGCTTTCTCAAACTGGCCGGCCCCGGGCTGGTCGTCGCCGCCACCGGCATCGGCTCGGGCGACGTCGTGTCGGCCACGGTCGGCGGCGCGCGCTACGGCTATGTGCTGCTCTGGGCGATCGTCGCCGGCGCGTTCTTCAAGTTCGTGCTGAGCGAGGGCATTGCCCGGTGGCAGCTGGCCACCGGCACGACCGCGCTCGAGGGCTGGGCCGATCACCTGCCGGGGTGGGTCAAGTGGTTCTTCGCCGTCTACCTGGTCATCTGGACGGTGTTCGTGAGCGCGGCCCTCACCAACGCCACCGGCCTGGGCATTGCCAACCTTACCGGCGGCGCCGTTCCCCAATCGTGGGGCGCGGTCGCGCACAGCATCATCGGGTTCGCGTTTGTCTGGCTGGGCGGCTACGGCAACTTCGAGAAGATGATGAAGCTGCTGGTCGGCGTGATGGCCTTTACCATCCTGATCTGTGCCGGCCTGACCCTGAGCGATCCGATTCCCGCCGTGCAGGGCCTGCTCATTCCGAGCATTCCCATGGGCAGCGGCACTTACGTGCTCTCGCTGATTGGCGGCGTCGGCGGCTCGATCACGATGCTGTCCTACAACTACTGGATGCGCGAAGAGAAGATGCGCGGCGCCGGCTTCCTGGGCTACGTCCGCGGCGACATCGCCGTCGCCTACATCTTCACCGCGCTCTTCGGCATCTCGATCATGCTGATCGCGAGCGATGCGCTGCATGAGCCGGGCGTCGCCCTCCGTAACAACGAAGCCGTGCCGCGCATGGCGGCGGCGCTCGGCGAGTTGCTGGGCACTTTCGGCCGGGTCGCGTTCTCGGCCGGCTTCTGGGCCGCCGTCTTCGCGTCGCTACTGGGCGTGTGGCAAAGCGTGCCGTATCTCTATGCCGACTTCTACGGCATCCTCAAGAAGATGTCGCCGGTCGACCGCCTCGAGGTCGTGAAGGTCACGAGCACGCCCTACCGGCTCGCGCTGGCGTTCATCACGCTGGTGCCACTGCCGTTTGCGTTCACGGGCCAGCCCATCGCCATCATCGTGCTCTACACCATCGTCGGCAGCCTGTTCGTGCCGTTCCTGGCGGCGACCCTGCTCTACCTGAACAACAAGGTGAAGTGGACCGAGGCGGTGCCGCACAACGCCTGGTACACGAACCTGCTGCTGGTCGCGATCCTTCTCCTGTTCGCCATCGTCGGCTCCCAGGAGGCCATCGGCGCCTGGCGGCAGGCATTCGGGGGGTGAACGCGATGCGGGAGGGCGAACGCGCAAGACCTGGCGTTCGTGGGGCGCCTCGCTGCGGTCGGCGTGGGGCTCGGCGCTCCGCGCCTTCGTAGGGCTCCACCTTCGCCAAGGCTACGGTGGACAGGTCGGCGCGTTGCACCTCGTGGGGTGGACACATGGAATTCCGAATTGATCGAAACGCCTTCAGTGTGGGGGCTGAGGTCGCCAGTTCAGAGGAACGGCTGGCGTACTGGCTGAGTCGCCCTCCGGAAGAACGGATCGCCGCGGTTCAGCACCTTCGCAGTCAGTGGCCCGGGACGAACCAGCCAATGCTGCGGGTGCTTTGCGTTATTGAGCGAGACACCCCGACACCTGACGACGAGAGATAGTCCCGCCACAATCCGACAAGTGATGCTCCTGGCTGGTCGGCATCCTAGTGGCCTTCATGAGAGAGCAAATCCAGGAGCGTCTGGCCCAAGGCCAGCGCCTCGTCCTCTTCCACAATTTTGTGCGGAATTGGCGCCGCGTCTAGAAGGGACTTCGCTCGCTCATAGGCCTTGGTTTCGTTTGAGGGTCTGCCAAGCAGAAAGTAGATCGTCCCCAATTCTTCAGCGTCCCTGAGGCCGACGGCCGTCCCAACCCACTGGGACGCCTTCCTCTGCATGGATTCAGGCCGCTTAAAGTCCATCGAGACAGGTTGCACGACGTGCCATTTGCCGTTCTTGACTGCGTGGTCGAACGTGATCTTGAGCTTGGAAGTTGCAAACGCCCTTGGCGTGAGCTGCCGGCGCACCTCACTTGGTAGCTGCCTCACGAAACCGTTCCACACCTGGGCATCGTCTCGACGCGGCGACTCGTCGGACTGACCCTTCTGCGACTGAACCATCCTGTCGAAAAGCAGCTCGGTCTCCTTATCCAGGTCAGATGTCACGCCGTGACGAACACTGCCGACCGACAGGCTAGTCGACCGGTCCGGGACGACCGAATTGAGCCAATCAAGGAGCGACTGGTCGTTGTTGAAGAGCGGCCGATCTGCAATTTCGCGCTCAGCTGTTCGGAATGATGCGAACAGGTTTGCAACAGCGCGCCTGAAACTTGTCCCGTCGAACTGGGAGAAGGCGTGCGTCAACCGTTCGTATCGCGTTTCGACTCTTAGTCTGAGGTAGCGCGCCTGCGGGCTGAATACGATTACGCCGACGTTCAACGATTCACCGGCGCCAATATCTGGAGTCGCACGAAGCACGACGAACGAATATGGATTGCTCATGAGATGGTTGCCCTGACTTCACGTTCAAAATCTGGCCAGTGCGCGACGAGTTCGGCCATGTGGTGCCGATGTCGTCCCCTATCGGTCGCCAAGAATCAGGAATCGTACCACAGACCGTCTCTATCGGCTTGATTCCCGCTGCCGCCATCGGGCCAAAAACACTCGCCCAGTCCACATCAGCCGAGCTGAGTTGACCATGAAACAGGTGTTGTTTCGCAAAACCCAACCGGCTGGCCTCCCATGGCTCAGGTTTTAGCAGAGCGAAGCGAAAACTAAACGCGTTCTCGAAGTCGTATGGGACCAATCCATCGGGTGCCCGCCCACAATTGGGCCAGCGCGCCGTGCGATCGGGATTCTGAGTCGCCAGGTCGAAGGCATAGATCCTCGCGGCCTCTACGATCTCGTTCTCGCCCAAAGTTGGTGACGCTGGAAACGCGTAGAGGTTTCGGACGTGCTCGACACCAACTGCCAATCCTGGTATTGGCTGAAGGCCTGCACGCTCGAGGTCATCACCAACTGCGTCCAGGAACTGCGGAGTCAAGTTGACCAAGGCAGAATTTGGGGCCGCCAAACCAAACAACCTGGCCAAGCGACAGCCGATAAGCTCGTGACACAGGGTGAAGTCAAAGACCTCCGGCAAGCCGATGGCCTTTACTACGTATCGACAACGGCGCTCGGTGTCTCCGTCAACGTGTGCGCATTCGAGCAACAAGGGCTTGGTTCGTCCTGTTGGCATCGCCTGCTCAAAGCGGACGGCCTCCCACACGAGATCGGTGAAGCCCATCGCCCTCGCTACACCTCGAAGACTTTCAGCACTTCGTCGCCGTAATGGTTAATCACCTTCACGGCGATCTTCCCCGTTTCCGGCTGCGCGAACGGGCGGCTGACGGTGCTGTAGAGCGTCGCCCACGCGGCCTCGTCGATCTCGGCCTTCAGCGCGCGCTTGAGCTTCTCGTACGGCTCGTCAGCGCCGGTGAAATAGGCGTGACGGACGAAAAAGCTTTCGCCGTCGTAGTTGGTGTCGATGAACCAGCAGGCGATGTCGTCGGTCGAATGGCTGCGGATGGCGCCCGTCGTCGGGTCGTAGACGTCCAGGCCATTCAGGTGGACGACGAGGTTAGGCGCGGCAGCCCACCGTTGAAATCGGCGTTCTCCTTGCGAAGCTCGTTCTCGATCCACGCATCCCCGTAGTGGCTGGCGATCTCGGCCAGGTAGATGGCGGCCGCCGCTTGCACGCCGGCCGTCAGCAATCTGGTCGGTAATGCCTTCGTCGTTAAACAGGAAATGGCGTTCCGGCTCGCTGAACGGCAAGTTCAAAATGGGGTTCGAGATGACGGGAGGCGCCACGGTCGGAGTATATCCGGGGATCACCAACAACAGGAGTTGAGAAGATCAAGAGCTTCTGAGCTCTTGATCTCCTGTCGATCCTCGCGGTACATAGCACGGGCGCGATGCCGAAGCACCGCGCCCGTTGATGTCTAGAAATTGAGCGAGAAGCCGATGCGGATGATCCGCGGCGACAGGATCTCGGTCGGGTTCAGGTAACTGCCGCCCACCGCGACGGTGCGGGAGACGGCGGTGTCGGAGTTGGTGATGTTGAAGAAGTCCACCTGCGGCTGGATGCTGCGGCTGCCGAAGCGGAACGACCGCGACAGGCGGATGTCGAACATCGTGACGTCGCCGAAGCGTTCATCGCCTCGCTCGCTCAGCTGAATCGTCTGGCTGGCGCGGGTCAGGGCAATGCCCTGGGCTGCCGCAGCGGCACGGGTCAACGAAAATGTTGACACGTAGGGATAGCCGTTGTTGGCGATCATCGAACCCGCCAGGTTGATGCGACCAGGGAGTTCATAGCTGCCCGAGAGGCGCAGCGCCGTCTCGGAGTCGTTGCCGATGATGCCCTTGGGGTAGAGCGTGTTATTCGGGTCGTTCAGGTCGGTGCCAGCCGCGACGCCACCCTCGTTCTTGCCGATGGTGAAGCCCGCCTGCATCTGCCACTTCTGCGAGAAGCGCTTGGTGGCGGTGAACTCGACGCCCTTATATGTGGTGTCAAGGTAGTCGACGTTGTCGCGCAGACTGGCCGTAACGGCGTTGGCCGCCGGCGAGATGTTGTAGACCGTCGCCGTCGTCGGTTTGGGGTTGGCCACCGTACCCCCGGGACCGTTCGGCACCGTGATGGTATGCGCGGTGTACGCCGAGGCCGGCTTCAGGGTATCGACCTGGCCGATCTGGTTCCGGTTGGTGCGGTAGTAGAACATCGCGCCCACGCGGACCGCCCCAGGCAGCTGGGTTTCGACGCCGAAGGTCGCCTCATCCGAGTTCGGCCACGCGACGCCAGGCGCGTACTGCACCTGGGTGCCGCCGCTAAACGCCGCCGGGCAGGTCCCGATCTCCGAGGCCTGCACCTTGCCGTCGCCGTTCGGGTCGGTCCACGGGCAGTCGCGCGAGCCGATGGTCAGCGGGTTGACGTTGGTCACGCGGTCGATGCCGGTCTGCAGGCCGTAGCGGCTGTAGCTGGCCTTGACGGCCGTGCGACCCGACCCGGTCAGGTCATAGGACGCGCCGGAACGCCAGACGGCGATGCTCTGGTTGATCACTTCCTGCGCGGCCACGGAACGGGGGCCGGCAAAGGTGCCACCGGGACTGGACTGTTCGGGCAGCCTGCCGACGTACTTGTCGTAGCGGCCGCCGATGTTCAGCGTCAGGCGGTTTATCGACCAGGAGTCCTGGATGAAAAAGCCGGTGACGGTCGCGACGTTTTCCGAAAACGCCGGCGAGTTGAACTGGCGTACCGAGGTCGGCACGCCGTTGTTGTAGATCACGTGGTGATCGCCGCGAACAGAGTAGTCAGAACCGTAGTACAAACGGCTCCACTGCACGCCGGCTTTCACCAGGTGCTCGCCGCCCAGGCCGCGCTTGCCGAAGGTGAAGATGTTGTCGAACTGGGTCCGCGAGTTGGGCTGGTGGTCCTGGCGATTCGAGGCCCTCGTTACCTCGGTGGTCACCGTGTCGATCTTGCGAATCGCATCGGGCGCCGTGTCGGGCTGGTAGGTGTAGTTGGTCTGGCCGTCCATCACGCTGAAGTTCGACTCGAACACCAGGCTGCCCCTGATGCCCGCGTACTTGGCCTGCGTCGTCTGCACCGGGTTGCTCTGCACAACGGAGGCGACATCCTCGATGCGCTCATTGCCGTCTCGCCGGTGACCCCGGATCTTGTCATTCCACAGGTAGGACACCGACAGTTTGTTATTGGGCGTCATCTGCCCGACCATCTTGCCGGAGTAGTTCTTCAAGTCGTTGTCGTCGAGCGCCTGCGAGCCATCGGAGTTTCTGGCGCTGACCAGCTTGTTGACCACCCACTTGCGATAGGTACCGTTGACCCACAGTCGGTTCTGCACCAACGCGCCGCCGCCCGACAGGTTGAAGTCGTAGGTCTTCAGAGTCGGGTTGCCCAGGAACAGGGGATTGGTCTTCTGCGTCTGGGCCCAGTTCTCGGACTGCAGGTCGTCGTTGGCGAAGTTGTAGCGGGCGTTGCCCTTCCACACGTTGCCGCCATCCTTGGTCACCATGTTGATGGAGACGCCGCCAGCCAGCGTTTCCGCCGGGATCGCCGAGGTCATGTAGTTGACCTCTTCGAACATGCCCTGGTCGTAATAGATCATCGTCGCGCCGCCGCCGCCGCCGGGCCAGTTCACCGTCGCGCCATCGATGTTGTAGCTGACGTCGGCCGTGTTCGAGCCGTGCGCCGACATGCTGCTCTGCTGCATCGACTGCGTGCCGCCGACGTCATAGGTCGCCACCTGCACGCCGGGGATCAGCTTGGCCAGCGACCACGGGTCGCGGCCGGTCGGGATGCCTTCCAGGATCTCCTGGTTCATCACCGTCTGCTGCACGTTCGAGCGCACGTCAACGGTGGGCGACTCACCGGTGACGGTGATCGTCTCACTGAGCGAGCCGACCTCCATCTTGCCGTTGATGGTCGCCACGAACGCGGCGCTGATGCGGACGTCGGGACGGTCCACCGAGCGGAAGCCCTGCAGTTCCATCTTCACACCGTAGGTGCCGGGCACCAGGCGGTCGAAGCGATAGGTGCCGTTGGTGTCGCTGACCTGGGTCTGCGGACCGCCAATCAGGCGCTCGCCGCTGAGCGTGATGGTCACGCCTGGCAGAACCGCACCGCTGGCGTCGGTCACGGTACCCGCGATCGACCCGGTTATCTGCGCATGTGCCAGGGGGGTCCCCAGCAGCAGCGCCGTACACACACACACCACTATTCGGCGAACAGCTGTCATTCTCTTCCTCCTCAATACAAACGGAAACAACGCGGCGCCATTGTCTCCGATTCCCGCCTCAGGTGGTAGGGCTTTAGACGAAACCGTGGGACGAGTGGGAAGGCATATACTCCAAAGATTAGGCGCATTTCCTTCTGGTAGACATCATGAGACAACATTTGCAGGCAGCCCTGTTCCTCACGCTCACCCTGGCCGGCTGCGCCCGGGCCACGCCCGAGCAGCAGTTCGTCAACGATGCCGCCGCCGCGATGGGGGGCCGCGACCTGATTGACGCGGTAAAGACACTGACCATCGAGGGCGAGGGCGTCAATTTCAACCTCGGCCAGGACATGAAGCCCGAGGCGACGACGCAGACCTTCGCCATTACCGGCTACAAGCGGGAAATCGACCTCGCCAACAGCCGCCAGCGGGTGCAGCAGACGCGGACACCGAAGTTTGCGTTCTTCCAGGGGCCACAACCGCAGACGCAGATCCAGGGACTGGATGGAGCGGTCGCGTTCAACGTGAACCCGGCCGGGACCGCCACGCGGCTGGGCGGGGTCGCCGCCGCCGACCGGGCCACGGATCTCTATCACCACCCGCTCACACTGCTGCGCTCGACCGCCGACCCGAAGACGACGATTGCCAACGTGCGAACGCTGGGCGCCGTGCGACAGGCCGAAATCCACACCGCCGCCGGGCCGGTGTTGACGTTGACGATCGACGCCGCGGGCGTGCCGCTCGCCATCTCGTCGAACGCGTACCACGCCAACCTCGGCGACGTGGTGATGACGACGACGTTTTCGGACTACCAGGACGTGAGCGGCCTGAAGTTGCCGCGCCGCCTGGCCGGCAAGGTGGACGACTTCACCACCTGGGAAATCCAGGCCTCGTCACAGACCGTTGACGGCACCATCGCCGACCTCGCCGCGCCGGCCTCGGTCTCGGCGCCCGCGGCGGCCCCGGCGGCGCCGAATGTCGTCGCCCAGGCGGTCGGCAAGGGCGTGTGGCTGCTCGCCGGCCAGTCGCACCACAGCGCCCTGATCGAGTTCAGCGATCACCTGATGCTGATCGACGCGCCGCAAAGCGAGGCACGCACCATGGCCGTGATCGCCACCGCCCGCGCAACCGTCCCGGGCAAACCGCTGACCCAGCTCGTGACCACCCATCATCATTTCGATCACACCGCGGGCTTGCGGGCGGCCATGGCCGAGGGCCTGACCGTGATCACCCACGCCGGCAACCGCGAGTGGGTCGAGAACATGGCCAAGCGTCCGCACACGCGTCAACCCGACGCGCTGGCGAAGAACCCCCGGCCGGTAACCGTCGAGACCGTGGACGGCGAGCGGGCGTTCAAGGACGCCGCCATGGCGGTGACGCTGTACCATGTCGCCGGCAACCCGCACTCCGACACCATGCTGATGGCCTACGTGCCCAGCGCGAGGGTGGTGATCCAGGTCGACGCGTTCGGTCCCGGCTCACAAGCCAACCCATATGCGGCCAACTTGTTGGAGAATATCCAGTCCCGCAAACTCGTCGTCGACCGCATCGTTCCGCTGCACAGCGTCATCGCGCCGTTCGCGGAACTGGTGAAGGCCGCCGGCCAATAGGAAAGCGTCCGACCGGTTATGCGCATGAAAGCCTCTCTCGTGTTCCTCGTGCTTGCGTTGGGCGCTGTCGCGCACGCGCAAGAGCCGCAGACCCCGTTCGAGCCCAGGAGCGGGCAGGCCGGCAAGGACGTGGTCTGGGTGCCGTCGCCGCCGGCCATGGTCAGCAAGATGCTCGAAGTGGCCAAGGTCACGCCGAACGACTTCGTGATGGACCTGGGCTCGGGGGACGGCCGCAACATCATTGCCGCCGCCCAGCTCGGCGCGCGCGGCGTCGGGGTTGAGTACAACCCCGACATGGTGGTGCTGTCGCGCAAGCTGGCGGCCGAAGCCGGCGTCGCCGACAAGGCGCAGTTCGTCGAAGGCGACATGTACGCCGCCGACATCTCGAAGGCCAGCGTGCTGGCCCTGTTCCTGCTACCGGTCAACCTGAACCGGCTGGCCCCGAAGTTCCTCGAGATGACGCCGGGCTCACGCATTGTCGGCAACACTTTCGGCATTGACGGCTGGGAGCCCGACGAACGGCTCACGCTCGAACCCGAGAGCAGCGACTGCGCGAGCTGGTGCGAGGTGCTGTTGTGGATTGTGCCGGCCAAGGCGCAGGGGCAATGGAAAATGGCCAACGGGATGCTGGAACTGTTCCAGACCTACCAGATGGTCGAGGGCTCGATTACCGTCGACGGCGCGAAGCACACCATTTCAAGCCGGGCGCTGCGCGGTGACGAGATCACCTTCATTGCCGGCGGCTTCACCTACCAGGGCAAGATCACCGGCAACGAGATCACCGGAACCATCACCACGCCCGCCGGGCAGCGGCCCTGGAAAGCAACGAGATAAACAGGAGTTCAGGAGTTCAGGAGAATTTTTGTCAAAGATTCTTAGCTCTTGATCTCTTGAGCTCCTGTTAGCGACGTCACGGCTGGGAGAGCTTCTCCATCGCGATGGTGAACGCGCGGCGGCCTGACTGCGGGTCGTAGACGATCACCGGCATCAGCCGCCCGCGAATGCGATCGGGGTTCGACCGCGCATAGCCCATCAGGGTCGACGCCAGCAGTTGCTGTGACCCCTCCTCCACTCCCGCACGCGGCCCGCCTGTGAACAGGTCGTTCAGCGTCAGGTCCCAGGCCTCGCCCCACAGCAGCGCGTCCACCACGGTGCCCTTCACGACGTTGTGGGAGAAGTTGAAGAAGAACGACAGCGGTGAGTAGGCCGTCTCGGTGGGACGATACGTTTCGAACGCCGCCAGCAGGGCCGGCTTGTGCTTCGTAAACAACTGGTGGAACTGCGCGCGATCGTCCTGCGAGTCGTTGAGCGAGGCGGGCGGGACGCCCACGAAGGCACGGGCGTCCGGGGTCAGTCCGTTGAGCAGCGCTTCTTCGAGGATGGCAATGTCGCGCCCGGCTTGATCCGTCATGTGGTGTCCGGCTGCTTGACCGCCGGAGCCTTGGCGAAGGAGGTTAGCCGGCCCCTCAGTGACCCGCCGGTCGTACTCGCGCATCACCCCCGCGAGCGCGAAGCACAACCAGGGGTAGTCGGCGACATTGTCGTCGCGCAGCGCGACGGTATCGCGGCCACACTGGGCCTCGAAGCCAAAGCGCAGGTGACAGCCCATGGCGGCGGCATGGCCGAGAGCAATTCGCACCTGGTGCGCCTCGTTCAGCGTCCGGGTCTTCGCCAGCAAGGTGACAAAGCCCGACTCGTTCAGCTCGTAATGCGACGTGCCGATCAGCAAGAGCGTCTCGGCATCCGCGGCAAACTGTTGGCCGCTGCCGTTCGGCCCCTGCAGTTCGGCCAGCAACTCGCCCACCAGATCCAGGTTGCGATCCGCGTCGCCATCGTCCCAAACGCGCAGCGTCAGTAGCTGCAGGACGTGCGCGAAGTAATAATCCAGCAGGATGGCCAGTTCGATCTCGGTGGCCGGCTCCCCGCCACGCTGCTCGACCAGGAAATGCAGCACGTCAATCGGGATGATGTCGGGATTGACCTGCTGCGACACGCCGTCCCAGTCGTGCAGGACATGGAAGCCTTCGCTGCGCGTCCGGCCGTCATAGGTGCGGATCATCCGGTCCAGAAAGATCTGATGGGCGCCGGCCTTGAACTCGTTGGCGCGCATGCTGTCGCGCAGGCGCAGTAGGGCCTTGCCAAGGTTCGGGGCACGGGCCGCGTCCGCGACGATTTCCTGGCGCGCCGAACCGCGCAGGGCGCTGCCCACGAGAGTGCAGGCGTGCTCGAAAGTGATGTCCATAGGTAGTAGCCAGTAGCCAGTAGCCAGTAGCCAGTAGCCAGTAGCCAGAACTGGCTTCTGGCATCTGGCATCTGGCTACTAGAATACCCGCATGAAACGGTTCACTGTCACCCTGGTGTTGCTCGTGTCGGCATTCGCGCTCGCCCCATCTGGCCAGCAGCGCTTCTCGGTTGTCGAGGCGACGATTCCGGCCATGCAGGCGGCCATGGCCAAGGGGCAGATCACGTCGCGCCAGTTGGTGGAGCAGTACCTGATCCGCCTGGCGATTGACGAGGACCGCCTGAATGCGGCGCTGGCGGTAAGCCCCACCGCCCTCCAGGAAGCCGACGTGCTGGATCGCGAGAGGGCGCAAGGTAAATTGCGCGGGCCGCTCCACGGCATTCCGGTCGCCTTGAAGGACAACATCCACACCACGAACATGCCCACCACCGGCGGCGCGCTCGCGTTTGCCGGCTACGTGCCGCCGTACGAGGCGACGCTCACCAGGAACCTCATCGCGGCTGGCGCCATCATCATCGCCAAGACCGGCCTCACGGAGCTAGCCAACTGGGTCGCCGGCAACCCGACGGCGATGCCCGGCAATTACAACGCGGTCGGCGGCTTCGCCTTCAATCCCTACGACCCCAGGCCAGACCCGCGGCCCGAGCCGGGCGACGGCCGGCCGGTGCTGCAGACCGGCGGCTCGAGTTCGGGCATCGGCACGGCCGCCAACCTGTGGGCCGCCAGCGTCGGGACCGACACCGGCGGGTCAGTCATCAGTCCGTCGAACGCCAACATGCTGGTCGGCATTCGCCCGACCCTTGGCCGCATCAGCCGCCACGGCGTCATCCCGATCACGGCCGACCATGACACCGCCGGTCCGATGACGCGCACGGTGGCCGACGCAGCGATCATGCTGGGGGCCATGGAGGGCGCAGCGCCGGATCCCAACGACGCGGCCACGCGCACGTGCGCCCCGCCGCCCAATCGTGACTACACGAAGTTCCTCAATGCCGGCGGCCTGAAGGGCGCGCGCATCGGCGTGCCGCGCGCGTTCTACCTGGATCGCGTGACGCTGCCGGGCGAATCCACGGCACGCGGCGGACTCAACGCCGAGCAGGCCAGGGTGATGGCCGAGGCGATCGCGGTGCTCAAGCAGTACGGCGCCACCATCGTCGACCCCGCCGACCTCCCGAGTTTCGTGGCCACCAACGCCAACGACAGTTTTCCGCTGTTCGATTTCTGCGCCGGCGCGGAGCACGCGAAGGGTAAGGACAGCACCTGCACGTCCAACTTCAAGTACGGCATGAAGCGTGATTTCAACGCGTGGCTGGCAAGCCTGGGACCGTCGGCGCCGGTCAAGACGCTGACCGAACTGCGCCAGTGGAACCTGGCGCACGCGAAGGCGAACGCGATCAAGTACAACCAGTCGCGCCTCGACATCTCGGACGAAATCGATCTGGTCGCCGACAAGGCCCGCTACGAAGCGGACCACGCCAAGGACCTGCGGCTCAGTCGCGCCCAGGGAATCGATGCGGTGCTGAAGGCCCACAACCTCGACGCCATCATCACGCCCGGTGGCAGCGGCGCCGGGATCGCCGCGCGCGCCGGCTATCCGGTCATCGCCGTACCGTTCGGCATGGTCCCCAACGCGCCGAGCCCGCCGTTCCCCGCTGGGTTCAACGCTATGCCGGCCCCATTCGGCGTGGGCTTCGTCGGCGCACAGTGCAGCGAGCCGAAGCTGATCGAACTGGCATTCGCCTTCGAACAAGCCACGAAACGCCGGGTACCGCCCCCGGCGGCGCCGTAACGGCGGCTGACGGTCAGCGCCAGCCGCCACCCAAGGCTCGATAGACGCCGACCACTGCCATGCGGTGCGCCGTCAGTGCCCGGTTGGCATCGAGCGCGCCGGCGATGGCATCGCGCTCGGCCTGCGTGCGCGCCAGCGAATCGACAAAGCCTTCGCGGTACTGAATGAACACGACATTGGCGGTATCGGCCGACGCGCCCGCACGCCGCTCGAAAGCCTGCAGTTCGCGATTGGCCGCGGCGTAGGCATCGATCGCGGTCTCCGCTTCCTCGATCCCGACCAGTACCGTCTGCTCGTAATCCGCGAAAGCGGCGTCCGCCAGTGCGCCGGCGGCCCGCCATTCGCGGCGGAGTCGCGGCCAGTCCAGCGCGTTCCACACCAGCCTCGGCGCGAGGACCCACGACCCCGAGGCCGCGTCGGCCAGACGTCCGACACTGCCGGCCACGAGGCCAACGGTGCCAGAGATCTCAACCCTGGGGAACAGTTCCGCGCGCGCGATGCCGGCCCGGGCCGCGGCCGCCTGGACCCGCGCTTCCGCGCCAGCCACGTCGGGCCGGCGGCGCAGCAGTTCCGACGGCGCGCCAATCGCGAGCGTCGACGCTCGCAGTGGCCGAGGGGCCTGCACGTCGATCTGAAGCGTGCCGGCCGGCTGGGCGGTCAGCGTCGCCAGCCGGTGGCGGGCGCGCTCGGCGCGATGCAACGCCGCGGACCGCGCCACCGCCAACTCGTCCTCCACCTGCTGCGCGCGCAACAGGTCGAGCCGGGTGACGCGTCCGGCCGCAATCAGCGCGCGCGTCGTCTCGAGTTGCTGCTGCGTGCTCGACTGCAGCCGGTCGATCAGCGCCAGGTCCTGCTCGGCGCCGCGCAACTCGAAGTACGCCGCCGCCACCTGCGCCGCGATCGCAACCTGCGCGCCACGCACATCCATCGCCGCGGCCGCGGCCTCGGCGACCGCCGCGCGGTGCGTCTCACGCAGGCGGCCGAACAGGTCGGCCTCCCACGCGACCCCAACCGCCGCCTGAATACGGGAGACCGAGCCGCTGCCCGCATCACCCGGGGTCTCGCTGGCGCTCAGGTGTTGCCGCGCCGCCACCGCGGTGGCCCCGCCCCGGGGCGCCCGCAGCAGCGCCGCGGCCCCGGCCAACTCGGTGGCGGCGGCAAAGCGGGACGCCGCGGCCTGGAGATCCCGGTTCGCCGAGAGCGCCTGCGCCATGAGGCCGTCGAGCACGGGATCCTCGAACTGACGCCACCATTCCGCCTCGAACGCGGCCTCCGAAGTGCCGGTGGCGGCCAGCGTCTGCGGCGCGGCAATGGTGCTCTGGGGGACCTGGTAACGCGGCGCGCAGGCAGCCCCCAGGATGGCGAGCGACAAAACCATGACAGATGCGAGATTACGCACGGACGGCTCCTTCTGCGATCGCACCAACCGTGGGAGCGACCAATCGTGTGCGCATCCGGCGCACCAGGTAATAGGCAACAGGGGTCAGAATCAGACCGAACAGGGTCACGCCGAGCATGCCGGAGAACACGGCGACGCCCATGGCGCGCCGCATCTCGGCACCCGCGCCGGTGGCCAGCGCCAGCGGCACGACGCCCATGATGAACGCCAGTGACGTCATCAGCACGGGACGCAGCCGCAGGCGGCACGCCTCGAGCACGGCCGCCATCAACGGCACGCCGTCATCCTCGCGACGCCGGGCGAACTCCACGATCAGGATGGCGTTCTTCGCCGCCAGTCCAATCAGCACGACCAGGCCGATTTGCGTGAAGATGTTGTTGTCGCGCCCGGTGAGCCAGAGTCCGGCGACGGCACTGAACAGGACAGCCGGGATCACCACCATCACCGACAGCGGCAAGGTCCAGCTGTTGTACTGCGCGGCGAGCAATAGGAAGGCCAGCAGCACGGCGAGCGCAAACACGACCTGGGCACCACGCCCTTCCCGCATCTGCTGATACGTGAGGTCGGTCCATTCGTACGCAAACCCCGGCGGCAGCGCCTCGTCCAGGATCCGGGTCATCTCGGCGACCGCCTGTCCCGAGCTCACGCCCGGCGCCGGACCGCCGTTGATATCGGCCGCGACAAACCCGTTGTACCTGGACACGGGATCGGGGCCGGCGTCTGGACGCACGGCCGCCAGGGCCGACATCGGCAGCATGGCGCCATCGTCGCTGCGGACCTGCAACACGCCGATCTGGTCCGCGTCGGCACGGAACCGCTGGTCGGCTTGCACGGTGACCTGGTAGGTACGGCCGAGCATGTTGAAGTCGTTGACGTAGAGTGAGCCGAGATACACCTGCAGTGTCTCGAAGACCCGCTCGAGGGGCACGTTCAGGTGCTTGGCGCGGTCGCGGTCCAGGTCGAAGAACACTTGGGGCACATCGACCTGGTAGTTGGAGAACACGCCCGTGAGCAGCGGCGACTGGCGCGCGTCGCCCACTACTTTCTGCATCGCCTCGAACAGGGCGCGATCGCCCAGGTTACCGCGGTCTTCAATCTGCAGCTTGAACCCGCCAATCGTGCCCAGGCCCGGCACCGGCGGCGGCGGGAACATCGCCGCCATCGCGCCACCGATGGTCGTGAACCGCTGATTGAGCGCGCCGGCAATCGCACCGGCGCCCAGGCTGTCGGAGCCGCGTGATTCGAAGGGGTCGAGCATGGCGAACATCACCGCGGAATTGGGGCTGGCGACGAAGCCGTTGATGGAGAAGCCCGGGAACGCCACGACACTCTCCACGCCCGGTTGCTCGAGCGCGATCTGCGTCATCTGACGGACCACGGCTTCGGTGCGGTCGAGCGATGCTCCATTCGGCAGCTGCGCGATGCCCACGAGGTAGTACTTGTCCTGAGCCGGCACAAAGCCGGACGGCACGCGCGTAAACCCGAACCAGGCGAGCACCAGCAGCCCGGCGTAGACCAGGCCCGTGACGCCCGCAAACCGGACGCTGCGGCTGACCGCCGCGACATACGAACCCGACGCCTGCTCGAACAGCGCATTGAAGCGACGTGTCAGCGGCCCAATCGTCACGTCCAGGAGCCGGGTCAGCCAGTCGGCCGGCGCGCCCTGCGGACGCAGGATCATCGCCGCCAGCGCCGGCGAGAGCGTCAGCGAGTTGATCGCCGACAACACCGTCGAAATGGCGATGGTCAATGCAAACTGACGGTAGAACTGGCCGGACAACCCGCCCATGAACGCCGCGGGCACGAACACCGCCGACAGGACCGCGGTGATCGCCAGGATGGGACTGGTCACTTCATTCATGGCCTGGATCGCGGCGTCTCGCGGCGTGCGCCCCTGCTCGAGGTGACGCTCGACGTTCTCTACGACCACGATCGCATCGTCCACCACGATGCCAATCGACAGCACCAACCCGAACAGCGAGAGCGTGTTGAGGGTGAAACCAAACGCGTGCATCACCGCCAACGTGCCAATCAGCGACACCGGCACCGCGACCACGGGGATGATGGAAGCCCGCCAGGTCTGCAGGAACAGCAGCACCACCAGCACGACGAGGGCGGTCGCTTCGAACAACGTGACGATCACATTGCGGATCGACGCCCGTACGAAGAGGGTCGGGTCGTAGACGATGCGGTGCTCGATGCCATCGGGGAACTCCGCCGCCAGGCGCGCCATCGTCTCACGGACGGCGGCCGAGACTTCGATGGCGCTGGCCTGCGGATCCTGGAGGATCTGGATCGCGGCGGCCGGCTGGTTGTCCAGCAGGCTGCGGACCGCGTACTGGTTCGACCCCAGTTCGACGCGGCCCAGGTCGCGAACCCTGACCACGCCGCCGTCGTCGCCGACCCGAACGATGATGTCGGCAAACTCCTCGGGATCGGTCAGCCGGCCGGTCGCATTGACCGCCAGCTGGAACGCGCTGCCGGCGGACGGCTGCTGCCCGACGGCGCCGGCCGCGACCTGCACATTCTGCTCGCGGATGGCGCGGACGACGTCGCCCGCCGTCAGCGATCGGGCCGCCACCTTGTCGGGATCGAGCCACACCCGCAGGCTGTAGTCGCCGGCGCCGAAGATCAGGACGTCACCGACGCCCGGAATGCGCGCCAGCTCGTCGCGAATGCGCAAGGCCGCGAAGTTCGAAAGGTAGAGAGGGTCGTAGCGGTCCTCCGGCGACAGCAGGTGCACGACCATCAGGATGTCGGGCGATGCCTTCTGGGTCGTGATGCCGAGGCGTTGGACTTCCTGCGGCAGTCGAGGGGCGGCGCGCGAGACGCGGTTCTGCACCTGGACTTGCGCCATGTCGGCGTCCACGCCGGCTTCGAACGTCACCGTCAGCGTGAGTGCGCCGTTGCCCGACGCCTGCGAGCTCATGTAGAGCATGCCCTCGACGCCGTTGATCTCCTGCTCGAGCGGCGCCGCCACCGTTTCGGCAATGACGGTCGGGTTGGCACCGGGATACGCCGCCCGCACCACCACCGTGGGCGGCGTCACCTGAGGATATTCGGTCAGCGGCAGTCCACCGAGGCTGAGGGCGCCGGCAATCACGATCATGGCCGACAGGACGATCGCGGCGATCGGGCGATCGATGAACACGCGAGACAAGTTCATCGCGCCACCTCCTGCACCGGCGCCACCTTGATGCCGGGCCGCAGGCCCGGCATGCCCGGCAGGATGACCTGATCACCGGCGCGGACCGCGTCGCTGACGACCCGCCAGCTGCCCGACCTGGCCCCGGTCGTGATCGGCCGGTACTCGACCGTCCCGTCGGCGGCCGCCACGAACACGAACCGCGCGCCCTGATCGGTGCCAATGGCGAGTTCGGGCACCACGGTGGCACGCGCGGCCGTGCCATACCGAAACCCGACCTTGACGACCGAGCCCGGTAGCAGCCGGCCATCAGCATTGGGCAACCGGGCCCGAACCCGGAGCGTGCCGGTCTGGGGACCGACGCCGTTGTCGACGAAGTCGATCGGCCCCTGGATCGCGCCGCCGCCATCGAGCACCGACACCGAGGCACGCCACGCCGCCCGGGTCTGCGCGGCGGCCGCGGTCGCGGTCGCCGGATCGAGATCGAAATAGACGTAGACGGGATCGGTCGAGTGCAGGACGGCGAGGCGGGTGCCCTCACCAGTGCCGCCGTTGACCAGGTTGCCCGGCATGACCTCGGCGCGGCCGACGCGGCCGGTGACCGGCGCCTGCACGGTCGTAAACTCCAGGTTCAGGGCCGCGTCCTGCACTGCCGCGCGGGCCGCATCGAGCTGGCCTTCGAGCATCGCGACTTCAGCGCGACGGCGATCGAGTTCCTCGACCGCGACCGCGTCGGCCGCCGCCAGCCGCTCGGCGCGACGCGCCTCTTCGCGGGCCCGCACGAGCTGTGCCGCTACCGTGGCCAGTTCGGCTTCGGCGCGCCGCAATGCAATTGAGTACGGCCGGGGGTCGATCCGGAACAACGGCGTGCCGCGACGCACCAGGCTCCCTTCGCGAAACAGCACATGCTCGAGGGCGCCGCCGACACGGGGGCGCAGTTCGACCGTGTGCACGGCTTCCACGCGGCCTGTATACGCAGTCTCGAGCGGAATATCGCGGTGCTCCGCGAGCACCACTCCTACCGAAGGGATTGGCGCCTCCTCGGTCGATTGCGCCCGGGTTTCGCAGGCGACGGTCAACATGACCGCGGCACTCGCCACCACCCCTCGCATCACTCCGACCGTCCACCACCGACGTGACACTTCCATTGAATCCTCCATGACTGGCAGCACGTTTATCTCTCCTTCACTCTGCGATTCCGGCCACGCCGACAAACCCGGCAGCGCGGCCATCGATAGCGACAAACAACACGTATTGGCCCTGCTTCATGAGCCGCGCGGGCCACTCGCCCAGTTGGCCCGTCGAGATGCCGAGATCCGCGAAGAGGGCGGCGTTGCCGACGACGACGGTGTGCCCGGCCACGCAGCCAGCGACACACTGGCCGACGGTTCCTGGCACCGGTTGAACTTCGCCGACCGCGATCTCGCGCTCGCGAGCGCTCTCGAGAATGGCCGACCGCACCGGCGGCTCGAGACCGCCGGCGAGGCTGGCCACGAGCGCCAGCAGGGCGCGGTCGTCACGGCCATCGAGGGCCATCACCGACACGAGCCTGGGTTGGTTCACCATGGAAGCGACAATAGCGACGCGCTGGTGGCCGCGTCCTTCCGGGGCGATGGATTTTTTCTGGTAGTATTCTTCCCGTCCGATGCCTGCAGCCACTCCCCCGGTCGCAAGGTTCGGTCCGTTC
The DNA here is from genome assembly GCA_030697165.1 of Acidobacteriota bacterium. NCBI lineage: Bacteria > Pseudomonadati > Acidobacteriota > Acidobacteriota bacterium. The sequence continues at coordinate 478,506 of JAUYQQ010000022.1, read as the reverse complement.
TCGCTCGATGTGGCCGATCACTCCCTGAAACGGGACGGCGTCACCATCGCGCTCACTCCCAAGCTGTTCGACCTGCTCGCCGTCCTCGTCGCCAACGCCGGCCGGTTGGTGGAGAAGGACGTGCTGCTACAGGCGGTGTGGCCGGACGTCGCGGTCGAAGAGGGCAACCTGGCGAAGGGCGTCTCGAGCCTGCGCCAGGCGCTCGGGCACTCTGACGGCACGCCGTACATCGAGACCGTCTCCAAGCGGGGTTACCGGTTCGTCGCCGCCGTTGGTGACGCCGCCGCAGCAACCGAGCCGCCGCCGCTGTCCACCGCCGCCGGCTTGGCCGATCCCGGTTCAGCAGGCGGACCGGCGCTTCCTCGGGAGAATTCCATCGCGGTCATGCCTTTCACGGACATGAGCCCGGCGCGGGACCATGACTTTTTCTGCGAGGGCATGAGCGAGGAGATCATCAACGCGCTCGGCCGCGTCCCTGAACTGAGAGTCGCCTCGTATACCTCATCGCAGCGCTACAAGGCGGCGGCCACCCATACCCAGGGCATCGGCCAGGAACTGATGGTCGCGTGGTTGCTGGAGGGCAGCGTCCGCAAGTCTGGTGACCTGGTCCGCATCGCGGTGCAGCTGGTGCGCGCCAGCGACGGCTTCAGCGCCTGGAGTGGCCGGTTCGATCGAACACTCGACGATATCTTCAGCGTCCAGGACGAGATCGCCGGGATGATCGCGCAGACCCTGACGCAACGCGTCGGCGCGGGGGCGAGCCCCCTCGTCACGTCCACCACTACGAACACCGATGCCTATTCCCTCTACCTCGAGGGACGCCACCTGTGGAACAAGCGGCCCGGTGAGGTCGTGTGGCAGGCCATCGACCGCTTCGAGCGCGCGATTGCGACCGATCCAGAATTTGCTCCGGCGCACGCGGCGCTGGCGGGGGTCTACGGCACGCTCGGCGCCTGGGAGTTTGGCGTGCTGCCGCCAGCCGAGGCACTCGCGAAATCCAAGGTGTCGGCTGAACGGGCGCTCGCGCTCGATCCGCTACTCGCCGCCGGGCACACCGCACGGGGCTATGCGACCTTGCATTTCGACTGGGATGCCGAGGCAGCCTGCGCCCAGTTTGAGCAGGCGCTCGCGTTGAACCCGGCGTGGGTCGATGCGCACCACTGGCTCTCGCATGCGTTGTGCGCCGCCGGACGCTTCCCCGAATCGCTCGTCGCGTGCGAGCAGATGTTGCACCTGGATCCCCTCAACCCTTTAATGCACGCCCACCAGGCCTGGCACCACTTCATGGCGCGCGAGTATTCCGCCGCGCTGGCAACATCGGAGCATGTCATTCGCATGGAGTCCGGGTTCCATTGGGGGCACTTCTTCGCCGGGTGGGCGCTGGAGAAGCTGGGACGCGGCGCCGAGGCGATCGGCACGCTCAGGGAGGCCGTCCGGCAGTCGTCGGAGAATCCTGTCATGGTGGCGGGGCTGGGACACGCCTTTGGGGCCATGCAGGATCGACGAGAAGCCCTGCGGATCATCCAGGAGTTGTTGCGGTTGCGCGGTGACAAGGGGTTGTTTGGCTACGAAATCGGCGTGATTCATGCCGCGCTCGGTGACCACCGCGACGCGTTCGATTGGTTGGGCATTGCTGTTCAGGAACGATCCGGCTGGATTGCCTACCTGTCAGTCGACCCTCGGCTCGAGTTCCTGCGTGCGCATCCGCGGTTTGCCGCGCTCGTGGCCGACGTCCGCGCGCGGCGAGGCGGCGACCACGGGGCGCCGACCCACACACCGGCCGGTGGCGGGCGGCGGCGGAGTGCCACGCCGAAGCGCGCACGTCACTGAGGCGGCTCATCACCTGAAATTCCCACGCCCCGCGGCATTTTCCCCGGTACGCCCGTCCAGGTTTCCCGTTCATGCTAGATTCTTGCCAGTAAACACCCGCGGTTGCCGCCATCAGAACGGTTGGCACCAGTCGTGCACTTGTGCCTGCCAGGAGAACTGTTATGCGTCTGACATTCTGCGCACTCGGATTCGCGCTCCTGGTCGCGGTCGCGCTCAGTAGCGCCCCCGTCATCACCGCCCAGGAACCCGCGGCCCAGAGGGCTTCGCTGGCGATCACGGGCGGGAACAACTTCGCCCAGTACTGTGTAGCCTGCCACGGCAAAGACGCCAAGGGCACCGGCACGCTGGCCCCAAACCTCAGGCCGAAGCCTGCGGACCTGACCTTGCTCAGCAAGAACAACGGCGGCACGTTCCCGCGCGACATGGTGTTTCAGGTGATCGATGGCCGCCAGAAGGTCAAGGGACACGGCGGCGGCGACATGCCGGAATGGGGCCCGACGTTCCTGGCCGCCGTCGGCCCTGACAACCCCGACGCGGTGACGCACCGTATCAACGCCCTGATCGACTACCTGGAAACGGTGCAGGTGAAGTAGCAGCTCGTTGCCGCGGAGAACAACAAGCGCCGGACGAGGAGACTCACGTCAGTGATTATCGGCTACGGCTAATCGCTGCAGTTCCTCTACTTCGCGCAACAAGTCCCTGGTGAGCTGGGATCGGTAGCGGCGAGCCAGGGCGTCGGCCACGGCATCGTAGTACCAGAGCGTGCCGTCACGCTTGCCCTGGAACCGCGCCCACACCTCGTCGCCATGCATGCGCAGATCGCGAACGATTGACCGCACGTTGTGCAGCTTGTCGGCCGCCGAGACCACGCAGACCGACTGGCTTGCAGCTTCCAGGTGGGCCAGGTAGCCGTCCTTGCGTTCGCGCCACGGCAGCTTGTCTTCGGGATGCTCGACCAGGCTGTCGCTGCAGCCGAGGACGATGTCACCGACCGCATCGCCGAACCGGGCGCGGATTTCGGCGAGGCGCGCCTCGCCGCCGCCGTCTTCCGCCGCGTCATGCAGCAGCGCGCCGATCGCCTCGTCTTCGGTGGCGCCGTACTCGAGCGCGATCGCAGTCACCCCGAGAATGTGGGCCATGTACGGAATACCGGTGCCCTTGCGCTGCTGTCCCTGGTGCACCTGGTTCGCATACAGGAGGGCGGATTCAAATCGCGTCACTCCGCAAGCCTAGCGCATTGTCCGGCTAACCACCTTCGCCAAGGCTCCGGCGGTCAAGAAGCCGGCCGCCACATGAGTTGCCTGTACGTCGGGCGTATACTGCTGATTGTCGTGTGCGCCCCCACCGAATGATTGCCGTTCACACCCCCATTCCCCCGACCCGGCCTCGTGTTGGAGCGGGTGTGCGTGCGTGCCTGCTCGTGGTGGCAGCCACCGTGGCGGCCTGGCCCCAGAAGACGACCGCGGGCGCCGCTGGCCAGACCACGCCGACGGGCCGGCTGACCGGCGTGGTGCACCTGACGGCGGCGAAGTCGCCGTCGCCGGCGTCCGCCTACGATCGCCGCTCGGTCAGCCCGAAGCCGGCCGCCCAGGCCGAGGCGCAGAACGTCATCGTCTTTTTCGAGCGCGTTGCGGCGGTCGCGCCGCTCAAGCCGACACCGGCCGCGATTGTCCAGAAGGACGAGCAGTTCGTGCCCCATGTCGTCGCGGTGACCGCCGGTTCGGTGGTGGCGTTCCCGAACGAAGACCCGTTCTTCCACAACGTCTTCTCGCTGTCACGGCCGGCGACGTTCGACCTGGGCCGCTTCCCGCCCGGCTCGTCGAGGTCGCGCGTGTTCAGGCGTCCCGGCCTGATCAAGGTGTATTGCCAGATTCACTCGCACATGAGCGCGGTGGCGCGAGTGTTCGATCACCCGTGGTTCACCATTCCCGCGGCCAACGGCACCTTTGCCATCGAGGGCGTGCCGCCCGGCGAACACACCGTCGTGGCGTGGCACGAACGGATTGGCGAACGGCGCGATCGGGTGACGATTCGGCCCGGCGCCACCACCACCCTGACCGTGACTTTGCCCGTGCTGGAGCCGCAGCCGTGACCGCACCGCGCCTGGTCACCCGCCCTGGCGCCACTCGACTTGTCGGCTTTCCAATGGGCTCAACACAGCCGTACCGCCTAATCGTCTGGCTGGTGGCGATCGCCGGCGGCCTGGTCACGGGCGCGCCGGCTTTCGCCCAGTCGGTGGAGGCAACCCCTTCTTTGGGGTTGCCTGTTCAGACATCGCGCCTCTCGCTCGACGCCGTGGTCGCGGTCGATGGCGGCGCCGGGTCTGACGTCACGCGCAAGCCGACCGGCTGGTTCGACCTGTTTGGCGCCATGCACGTGTCCGACCGCGTGAGCCTGCGGGCGCGGCCGGTCGTCTTTCGGCGCTTGTTCGATGGCTCATGGCACGCGCAGATGTACGAGTTGGCGCTACGCTACGAACGCCCCGGCGCGGTCGGCGTGCGCGTTGACGTGGGCCAGTTCGTCTCGTCGATTGGCCTGGCCATTCTCGAGAACCGGCCCAACCGCAATCCGGTAATCTCGCAGCACTCGACGTTGTACTTGCCCGTGGTGCGCTACGAGCCCGGCACACCCAGCACGAACCTGATCGCGGCGTCGTATCCGCTGGGCGCGCAGGTGACGGCATCCACCGGGACCTGGGACGTGCGCGCGGCCGTGATTGACAGCTCGCCCATTCGCAGCCGGCCGCTCTTTGGCGACAACCTGCCGCCCCGCATGATGAATGTGGTGGCCGGTGGTGGCGTGACGCCGCGCATTGGCCTGCGCCTCGGCGCCGCGGTGTCGCACGGTTCGTTCGCGCTCGCGCGCGAGGTCCGGGATCAGTCCGCCGGCGACCGCAGTGCGACGGTGATCCAGGGCGAAGCGGAATGGTCGTTCGGGTATACCCGCGTGGCCGGCGAGTACCTGTGGACCCGGCGCGAAATGGCCAGCGGCTCGGCGCGGGTGGATGGCGGGTGGGTCGAGGTCACACAGACGCTCAATCCGCGATGGTTTGTGGCGGCGCGCTACGACGACCAGTACACCAGCTGGACGAGCGAGCCCGATCTGCGGCAGCGCCACGAGCCTTACCGGCGCCTCGAAACCACGGCCGGGTATCGCGTGCTGCCGGAGCTGACCTTGCGCGCCAGTTATATGACGCGCAAGGGCTATGCGGTCGGCTTCTGGGACGACCAGATGCTGGTCTCGGCCGTGTTTGCGAAGAAAATCAGGTAGGGACTGCGCCCCGGCCTGTCTCTTGCAGCAAGAAGAAGCGGAGACAACCATGCGAGATCCACGAGTCCCAGACACTTCGCCCAACGAATACATCCCGGAAGCCGAGGGCAGTCACTCGCCGAGGCCGGTCACCCCGGTGCCGGAAGGCATCAATCCCACCAGGCCCTCGACCATGCCGCGTGGGGAAGACGATGCCAAGACCGAGCGGAACAGTCCCGAGTTTAACGACCGCGAACCTTCCGCCTGATGAAGTCGAGCGCCTCGGGAAACTCATGCGTGTTGATGAAGTGACCCCGGTCCTTGAACTCGAAGTAGCTGCCCTTCAACTGCGCCGCCACGTGCCGCGCCTCGGCCACCGGGATCAGCGGATCGTCCGCTGAGTGGAAGATGCCGATCCACTGCTGGTGGTCGCGGATGCGCTGCCACTGCCACGGGTCGCGGTAGTAGCCGCTTGCCGCCTCGAACGCGTCGCCGAGATCGGTGTGGCACACGCTGACGAGCACCGAGCCCAGCAGGCGATGCGTCTCGGCATAGCGCATGGCCGCTACGGCCCCCGATGAATGCCCGACGAGAATGGTCTGCTCGTCGGCGTCGAGCGACTCGAGATACGGCAACCACACCGAGGCCCGCGCCTTCACGTTGTCGGGAAAAGTGTGGTTGATGACGTCGATGCCGAGTGCGCCGAGCTCGCGCTCGAGCCACGGCAACCAGGCGTCGGCGGCGGTGCAGCCGCCGTTGCCGTGAATCAGGATCGCCTTCAATTACTGGTTGGCCAGCACAAAGATGATGAACGCGAACACCACGAGCACCGCGACGAAGAAGACCTTCCACGGGCTGATGGGGTACTTCCCGGCAATTCGGCCGGTCGATCCGTTGGCCAGCACCTGGTAGGTCTTGCGGCCGAACACGTACGTCAGCAGCCAGATCGGCACCAGGATGTGCTTGAAGGTCTGTCCCGAGAACGTCGGGTGGATGACGAGATTGCGATGCGTGTCGCCCGGCACCTGGCCGGCGCACAGCTGTCGCAGCGTGGCGTGCATCTGCTCCACCGACTGACTCGAGGCGTCGGTCAGCACGACCTGGTAGTGCTCGACGACATGACCCGAGAGAAACGCCGTGTCGTACGGCACGAGTTCCTGCGTCGGGAACGGCTCGACCTCGCGCAGCAGGTCGAGCGGCAAGCCCTGCGTCCCGGGCACCGGCTCATCGTCAAAATCGTGCTCGACCACGCCGGCGGCGTGTTCCCACCGCACGCGCCGCTCCTGCCGCATGACGGTCCGGCCCTGGCTGTCTCGGCCTTCGACGTTGACGTAATAGTAGTGACCCGCCTCCGCTTCCCACGGGCAGTGGGCGTGCGCATCAAAGGTCCAATACGGGATGTAGAGACTGTGGACCGTATCGACGAGCGCCGCCTTGGCCAGCCGCCCTGGCGCGAACCACTTGCTGCGCCACCAGCGGCGAATGTCGTCGCGCACGCGGTTGCGGTCGATGCGAAACGGCAACACGCCTTCCGGACGGATCGGCGACTGGATCTGCTCGTAGGCCACAAGCGCGGGCGAGCCGCAGAATTCGCAGTTCTGGCCGACGCGCTCCGAGCCGTAGACCATCACCGCGCGGCAGCTTTGGCACTGCACGCTGCGGCGGGTCGCCTGATATTCCTGCTCGGCGGCCGGCAAGTCGCGCAGCGCGGCGGCCAGGTCCTTCTCGGCCACCTTCCCCAGGTCGCGGTCAATCGTGTAGGGCGACTCGGTGCCGCAGAACGGGCACACGAGCATCTGTTTGGACGGGTTCCACTCCGCCTGCGCGCCACACGCCGGGCAGGCGTGCTTGTCGAGCGCCGAGACTTCCGGAGCCAGCGCTTACTCCGACAAGTAGCTGTTGAGGGCCGTGCGCGTAATGCGCCACGACGCGCCGATCTTCTTCCCCTTGAGCTCACCCGATTCGAGCACCGTCTTGACGTCGGCCTCGGTGACGCCGAGCGCCGTGGCCACCTCGGCCAGGCCAAGCAGCTCGGGCGCGGCCGCAACCGTCGGCGTCGCCGAACCGCCGGCAAACCCCTGCTGCATCATCTGCTGCGCCATGCCGAAGCCCATCGCCAGTTCCGCCGCCGTCGCAGCGGGGCCGCCACCCGAGCCGCCGGCCGCCATGCCCTGCGCCATCTGATACTTCACGTAGTCGTTGAGGTTGCCGATGGCCGTCATGCTGGCGCGCTTGTCGAGCGCCGCCTCCACCTCGGGCGGCACCGACACGTTCTCGACGATGAAGCTGGTGATGGCCAGGCCGTACTTCGCGGTCACCGCCGGGTTGATCATCGGCAACAGCGCGTCACCGAGCTCGGTGTAGCGCGACGCCACGTCCAGCACGGGAATCTTGGCGGACGCAATCGCGTCGGTGAACAGGCTGACGATGCGCGAGCGCATGGTGTCGGCGAATTCGTCAAGGCGGAAGTTGTGATCCGAGCCGGCGACCTCGCGCAGAAAGGTCTTGGGCTCGACGATCTTGAAGTCGTAGGTGCCGAAGGCGCGGACCCGGGCCACGCCGAAGTCGGCGTCGCGCAACATCACCGGGTTCGAGGTGCCCCACTTGTTGCCCGTGAACAGCCGCGTGATCACGTAGTAGACGTCGGCCTTGAACGGCGAGTTGAAGCCGTACTTCCACGACTTGAGCCTGGTGAGGATCGGGATGTTGTCGGTGGTCAGCGTGTGCTTGCCCGGCACGAAGGTGTCGCCGAACTCGCCGAGGTAGACGAACTGCGCCACCTGCGACTCGCGGACAATCAGCTGCGCGCCGTTCTTGATCGCCTTGTCCTCGTCCGGAAACCGGTACGATAAGGTATCGCGCGAGTCATCGGTCCACTCGATGACGTCAATCAGTTCGCCCTTGAAGAAGTCCGCAATGCCCATAGCGGGATCTTAACAGGAGATCAAGAGATCAGGAGACCACTTCTCTAACACTCCTTACGACTCCTGACTAACGCGCGGCGCCAGCACTACTTGTCCTTCAGCCAACGCACGAGCCCGAGCAGCCCGGCCCCCACGAGGCCGAAGGAGCTGCCCTGTTCGAGCCACAGCGTGTCCTGGGGCAACCCCCGGAAGGCCTGGTCGGCCTCGCGGCGCGCCCGGGCCAGCTCGAGCGGCAGCGCGGGATCGACGGTCTTGTCGGTGCGATCCGCCTCGCGCAGTTGGGCGACCAGTGACTCGGCCTGTTTCATGTCGAGCATCGAGAGCGGCGATCCGCAGTGCCCACAGTCGGTGCGCCGGGCCAGGTCGATCGGCGCGCCGCAGTTCGAGCAATTGACGGTCTGGAGGTTCTTGCGCAGTTCGGCAATCTGCGCCGGCGTCAGCGGCCGGATGAAGTCTTTCTCTTTCAGGAAGTCAAAGAACGTCGTCAACCGGCCGTGGTCGTGCGGGCACTTGAAATATTCGAACCGCGTCGACCGCTGCATGTCCTGCGTTCGCCGGAGCCGCGCCTGGCAGCGGGGGCACTTGGCGGTGTCGGCCTCGATCGGCTGCGGCTTCGCGACGTGCTCGCCGATCACGCGAAACAGCATCAACGTCGCGCCGGGCGTGAGCTGCAGGCTCTCGTGAGGGTCGAACCAGATCGCCTGGCACGGGTCGCAGATGTCGATAGTCACCGCCCGGCCAAGCTGGCCTTCAACGGTGTGGGAGGACATGGGAAGGGAGCAGCGCGGGCAGTCCACGTCACGAAGATTACAGGAGATTAGGAGGTCAGGAGAAAAGCTTAGGCAATCGCAGGACGTCACAGGAGATCAGGAGTTCAGGAGAATCTCCGGGGTGGCATCTGAACATCTCAACATTCACTTCGAGCAGGCCGGCTGCGCGCCTAACCAGTTAAGCGGAAGACTATTCTCGGGGATGTCGGGTGGGCTGTCCCAAAGCTCGTCGGGCGTCACGCCATTCTGGTATGGCGTTCCAGTGCGATCGGCGAAAGCGGCAGTCGTCAAGTTCAGCAACGAGCCGTCCGAGAGAGGGAACACACGGTTTGAGGTCGTTAACCCGCGTGTCGTTGCGCCAAACAAACGCGTCGACGGACGGCCACGGAACGCAATTGCGATGGCCTCTCCAGAGCTCGCTGTCGTCGGTCCGACCAGGACGGCCACCGGCGGAGCTTCAACCTGGAGAGTCACCGGAACCGTGAGGGTCCTCGCGAGAGTCCGGCCATCCGACTTGGCTTCGCCGTTTTCGTAGGACCACGAAGCGCCACGGCCATCGGGATCTCTGAACGAACCGAGGCGGCCAGATCCCAGGACAGGCCCGATACCAGCAAGCATCGGCCACATGTTGCCGCCACCGTTCGAACGCAAATCGACGACCCAGCCGCAGGGTTTCGAAGCCCCGACCGAAGCAATCACACCTTGGAGGTCGGTCGCGAACTGATCGATTACAGCCTGATTCGGTGAGCCGAATGTCGGAACCAGAACGTAGCCGAAACGACCATCCACCACCCGGCCTTCTGGTTTGCCCGATACGGCCGCGCTGCGCGCCGGCAGTGACTTGAGCGCGACGGGATCGAGGAAGGCACTATGTCGATCTCCCAACGTTGACACGAGCCATTGAACGGCAGCATGGGTATCAGAGGGCACTTGTGCGCTGCCGGCCCTCGAGAAGATCTCCTGTCGCACCGTCGGCCAGTCAATCCGTGACCGGTTAATCGAGTTTGTCTGCGCCAATGTGAGCACCGATTCGAGATAGTTGCGTGCTTTATCGGACAGCACGACCGGCGATGCGGTCTGCGCACCCGCCAGTGAGCTCGCTGTCCAAAAGAGGCACACGAGCAGGGCGTTAATCGTCGGCGCAACTCGAGTCTGCTTAGCCATAATGTGCTCAGGAGCGATCAGTAGTGAAGCGGTCCTTCAACGACGGTTCGCTGCAGTTGAAAACGTTTCCAGACACGCCGCTAGTGAGGCTTCGGGGTGCGCTCTTTCCACGCATTGAGTTCGGCTTCGACGCGTCGACGAACGGCCTGCTCTTGGCGACGCCGGTTCGCGCCGGCCAAGGCGCTGATTCCCCGCGTCGCATACTCACCAACGGGAAGCGCCAGCCGAATGAACTCGCCGCGCAATTGGGGCGCTACGAACTCAAAGGGGCCGAGCCCAGGCGTGCCCACCAGTGGCTCATAGACTGGCACTGAGCGTAAGTTCTCAAGATGTGCCTCCTTAACTCCTGACCTCCTGTTTCTTGACGTAACGATCCGGATGATCGAGCCTCCGCAGCCCTGATCGCAGACTCGTCACGTTGAAATTCATCAGCAGCCCGGCCGGATACCCGGTGAGCTTCAAGTAGGTCATGACCTGCGCGAGATGGATCGAATGAATCGCTTCGACGGCTTTCAATTCGACGACGATGCAGCCCTCGACCAGAAGGTCCAGTTTCAGCGTGCCCCGCACCCGCTGGCCTTTGTAGTCGATGGGCACGTGACGCTCGTTCTCAAAGTGCACCTGATGCGAGGCCAGTTCCATCGCCAGGCACTCACGGTAGATGCTCTCAAGCAACCCTGGCCCGAGATGCCGGTGCACCTCGATCGCGCATCCAATCACCCGGTCGGTCAACGCGTTGATCTGGTCGTGATTTAGGTCCATCCCCACCGATGGAGCACGAACTGCGCCATCAGGATTCCTTAGGATTCCCGTGAAAACGGTCCACGTCGTTCGCAGAAGTTTCCATATCGGCCGCCCCGGAACATTGAAGAAGATGCAATCGAACAGGAGATAAGGAGTTCAGAAGAAGATTAGGTTGAAATGCTCCTGATCTCTTGACCTCCTGTAAGATCGCCCGTGCCATGCAGCGAATATTCAGCGCCGTGCTCTTGATCTCGCTCGCGGCCTGTACGAACGCCGCGATCGACAAGGCGGCCGGCGACGGTCCTGGCGAGGGCATTGCCGTTCGCCGGTCAGCGACGGCGGTGGTGGTCGAGAACCACACGGGCCGGCCGCTCCTCGCCATTCGCGCCACCATCGGGACCGATACCGGTGCGACCTTCGTCCAGGTGCTCCAGGCGCTCGATACCGGCCAGGAGGCCAACCTGGCCTTTGCGAACTTCCGGTCGGAAGATGGCACGCTCTTCGAGTTATCGATGTCGCAGCCAGCCCGTATTAACGTGACTGCCAGGGATACGCTCGCCGGCACATACGAAGCCGCCATCGACTGGTGAAGACCGCAGGCAACCCCAAGAAGGGGTTGCCTCCACCTGGACCCGACAAGGTTGCCTCCACCCTCGGCGGTTGGCGCGCAAACTGCAAGAGCGGAGGGCATGGCAGGCTGTCCTCCCCTGTACTCCCGCGATTGGGTGGTTGCGGGGCTCACGCTGGTCCTGGCTTTCGGCCTGGCAGCCACCGCTATTGCCCAGCAAGGCCAGCCCGCGCCACAAGATGTCCCGCCGGTTCCCGAGCTCGGCGAGCCCCAGGGATTCATTCCAGAGCCCGCCGTGGTGGAGCGGGCCGCGGTGTTTGCCGATCGGAACCTGAGCGGCGGCGGACAGAGCAACGGCTTCTATGTCAGCACCAAGAGTCCGATCCAGGGTTCTGGGTGGATCTCGGTCGGCCCCGGTTACCGGCACTGGTTCAGGGACGACCGCGTCTTCATCGACGGGTCGGCCGGCGTGTCGTGGCGGGGCTACAAGGTGGCGCAGGCGCAGCTCGAGTTCCCCAAACTGCTCCGGAGCCGGCTGGTCCTCGGCTCCATGTATCGATGGCAGGACTTTCGCTCGATCAAGTCGTACGGCGCCGGTCCGAACACCGCCGAGGCCGACGTCTCGACCTATCACCTGAGTTCGCAGAATGTGGTTGGCTACGCCACCGTGCGGATCCAGCGATGGCTCAATCTCAATTCCAGCCTGGGATGGGTAAATCCGGAAGTCCGGTCGATCGGCGGCGACGAACCCCGGTTCATGCACGCCGAGACCTCGCTCGTAGCCGATACCCGGGACTATCCCGACCACCCGACCAGCGGCGCCCTGGTGCGCGTCGCCGGCGCGCGATTCGACGATCAGGATACGGGTCTCTACAGCTTCCAGCGGTTCGAGTCCGAGGCCGCCGCGTTCATTCCGCTGGCCGACTCCCGCATTGTCGTCGCCCTGCGCGGGTGGCTGGTGGCGTCCGACAGCGACGCCGGCCAGTCGGTGCCCGGCTACTTGCAGCCCACGCTTGGCGGCAGCCAATCGCTTCGCTCGTACCCGCACTTCCGCTTTCGCGACGATCACATGCTGGTCGGCAACCTCGAGGTGCGCGTGGCGCTGATGACCCACATCGATGCGGTCGCGTTCGCCGATGCCGGCAACGTCGCGCCGCGATTGGGCGACCTGAACCTGGACAAGCGGTCGTACGGCGGCGGCCTGCGCTTCCACACCAGGCGCGCCACCATCCTGCGCGCCGAGGCCGCGAACGGCCGCGAAGGCTGGCGAGTCATGTTCAGCATGAGCGAACCCCTGAGCCTGTCGCGCACCGAACGCCGCACGGCCCCATTTCCGTTTGTGCCCTGACGAGGACGAGACCATGAGACCCGCGGATCTGATTCTGCTCACGTTGTTCGCCGCGTCGACGGCGTGTGCGAAAGCGCCGCCGCCCGCCCTGCAGCCCTCGGCGCCGGTGGCAGGCGCGGTGTTGTGGACGGAACCCACCGACCTCGCGACGCGCGACGTCTTCCATGGCCCGTGGGGTCCGGAGCACGCACCCAATCCGGCCGACACGTTCACGCTGCTCGTCGCCAAGCGTTCCGGCGTCAATTCCGGGATGCGCGTGCAAGACAGCCAGGGCCGCGAGTGGAGCGTGAAGACGCCGTTCCCCGGCAACCTTGATTCAGAAGCGCCGGTGGAGGTCACCGTGTCGCGGCTGCTTTCGGCCGTCGGTTATCCGCAACCGCCGGTGTATTTCCTGCCGGCGTTCAAGTTGAAGGACGACCTGGGCACGCGGACCATGGTGGGCGGCCGGTTCCGGTTGACGCACGCCTCCCTGAAGGACGAGGGCGCTTGGTCGTGGGCCGAGAACCCGTTCATCGGCACGCAGCCGTACCAGGGATTACTGGTGATGATGATGATGCTGAACAACAGCGACCTGAAGGACCGTAACAACACGCTGTACCAGCGGCGCACCGGCGACCTGGTCGAGCAGTGGTACGCGGTCCGCGACGCCGGCGCGGCCCTCGGCGACACCGACCGGTGGGTGCCGCGCACGAACCACATCAACTCGTTCGAGCGGGCGCCGTTCATCGTGGGCGTCAATCAGGGTCACGTTGACTTTGCCTACAAGGGTGCGCACCGCGACCTGGTTGACAATCGGATCTCGCCGGCCGACGTGGTGTGGATCAGCAGCTGGCTTGGCCGGCTGAGCGATCGGCAGTGGCACGATGCGTTCCGGGCGGGAGGCTATGAGCCCGAAGTGGCCGCGCGCTTCATCAAGCGGCTACGAGCTAAGGGCGAGGAAGGCGCGGCGCTAGGCGCCGCGCGTACCACAAGCAACAGGAGATAAAGAGGTCAGGAGCAATATTTACTCTTGATCTCCTGATCTCCTGTTTCTCTTTCACTCGTGGCGCAAGGCCTCGACCGGATCGAGCGCCGAGGCGGCGCGGGCCGGCCAATAGCCGGCAATCATCCCCACCGCGATCGATGTCACCAGGCCCGAAGTCACTGCCCACAGCGGCGGCGCCGCCGGGAAGGTCGGCGCCACGAACGCTACCAGCACGCCGATCAGCGTCGCCAGCGCCACGCCCAGCAGCCCGCCGGTGCCGCTCAGGATCGCCGCTTCGATCAGGAACTGCCGCCGCACCTCGGAGCGACGCGCGCCAATCGCCAACCGCACGCCGATCTCGCGCGTCCGTTCGGTGACGCTGATCACCATCACGTTGGCGATGCCGATGCCGCCAATCACCAGGCTGATCGCCGCCAGCGCGATGGTGGCAATGAAGATCTGCAGGCCGATGCGGTCGAATTGCGCGATGATCTGGTCGGCGCTGTTCATGGCGAAGTTGCTCTCCGCGCCGATCGGGACATTGCGCACCAGCCGCAGGATGGTGTCCGCTTCCTGTCGCGCCTGCTCGCGCAAGCCGGGGAACGCGCGGATGTACAGCACCATGTTGCGGGCCTCGGGAAACTTGCGGCGCGCCGTCGGCACCGGGATCGCCACCACACTGTCGTTGCGGTTCTCTCCGAAGAACGTGCCCTGTCGCGGCGCCAGTTCGCCGACGACGAAGTAGCGATCGCCGCCGAGCAGGAACGACTTGCCGACCGCGCCGTCCGCGCCAAACAAGGCCCTCGACACGTTGGCACCGATCACCGCCACCTGGCCGCGCGCCCGCTCCTCGGTGGGCGTAAACGGGCGGCCTTGCCTGAACGACGCGCCGACCACGTCGAAGAAGTTCGACGAAGCGCCCTCGACGAGCACCGTGTCGAGCTCGTTGCCACCGGCCCGCGCCGTAATCACGCGGGTGCTGGTCACCGCCGGCACGATCAGCTGGATGCCGACCTCGCGAATCGACGGCCCAAGCCGCTCGAGTTGGGCCGCGTACTCGGCTTTCAGTTGGGGCCGCTTGGCATCAAGCTCGGTCGGGGCCGAATAAGGTTCGCCGTTCAGGTGATACGCAAAGATGTTGTCGGTGCCGAGTTCCCGGAACAGCAGCGCCACGCTGTTGCGGAGACCGACCAGGGTCGACGCCACCAGCACCACGGTGACGATGCCGATCACCACGCCGAGAATCGCCAGCCCCGACCGCGCCTTGTTGGCGCGCAGCGACTCGGCCGCCAGGGTAGTGGCTTCGGCAAGATGCGTGAACAGGCTGGCCCGGCGGCTGGCATTTCCCATGAAAAGAATCGGTGTCTAATCGGTGTCTAATCGGTGGCTGCTTTGTCGGTGGCCTATTCCATCCTGATCGCGGCCACCACGTCGAGCGCCACGGCCCGCGTCGCCGGGTACCACGCGGCCAGAATGCCGCTGCCCGCGGCGGCCGTGATCGCGATGACGAGCGTCTGCGGCGCCACCGTAAGCGGCAACACCAGCGCGTACTCGAGCGTGGCCAGCAGCAGCCACGCCGCCAGCGCACCGGCCAGGCCGCCGGCCACCGACAGCAACAACGACTCGGCGACAATCTCGCGGACGATGTCGCCGGCGCGGGCGCCGAGGGCGCGGCGCACGCCGATCTCCCGGGTGCGCTGGGTGACCGACACCAGCACGGTGTTGGTCACCACCACGATGGCCGCCAGTAGCGCCATCAACGAGATCGGGCCGGCGGCCGCGCCGATGCGCTGCGACAGGTTGGCCACGAAGCTGCGGGCCGCGTCCGGCGTCAGCACGTCGAACGAGTCGGCCTGGCCCGGGCCGAGCGCCCGCCGCGCCCGCATCGACACGCGTGCCCGCCCTTCAGCCGACACGGCGTCGTGGCCGGGAGCGGCCTTCGCAAACACCTGCAGCGTGCGCGGCGCCCCGAACGCGCGCTCGTACGCACGCAGGGGAATCCAGACGTACTTGTCGAGTGACCCGGACCCGGCACTCCCCAGGCGGGCCTGGACGCCGATCACCGTGAACCGCCGGCCGCCGAGCCGCAGCGTCTGCTGCAAGGGATCGCTGGTGGGAAACAAGGCATCGGCGACGTCGGCACCGATCACGGCAACGGCATCGCCCGCCACGTCTTCGGCCGGCCGGAAAAAACGGCCGCGCGCCAGGTCGAGGTCGCGAATCTCGGCCAGCGCCGCGGTGGTGCCCGTCACCGTGCCGTCTTCGAGCAGGCGCGAGCCTGACGACACTTCGGCCCTGGTCTGCGCGCTCGGCGCATACAGGACCAGGTCGTCCGCGTGGCGCTCGAGAAACGCGTGGTCCGAGCGGCGAATGGGCGGATTGCGGGCCAACTGCTCCTGCAGTTCCCGGCGCGACACCCGGCTCGATCCGGCGACCTGGGCGATCACGAAGGTGTCGGACCCGAAGGTCCGAGCGGTGGTCATTTCGGTGTAAAGCCGGACGCCGTCCAGAGCCGTCACCACGGTCACGATGGTGGCCACCGCCACGGCAATGGCCAGGGCGCCAAGCGCCGACCGCAGGGGATACGCCGCGAGCGCAAACGCCCCCTGGCGCAGGGATTCAAGCCGCATTGCAATGTCTTATGACGCAGTTTGGGGACCCCGCGTCCCCGATCCGCGTCAAACTAAGCATATGCGCAGGCGGATCCTCGTGGGTGTGGTTGTCGTGGCAGTGCTCGGCGGAGCGGCGGCAGTTGCGATGCGCTCCGGCAACTCGGGGCTCGAGGTTGAGCAGGCGCAGGTCGCCCGGGTGGACGCGCTGCAGTCCTTCGTCACGGCTTCGGGCGAAATCGTGGCCACCAAGTATGCCGACATTGGGTCTGCGGTCATGGGCCGGCTGGTCGAGTTGACGGTCAAGGAAGGTGACACCGTCAAGGCCGGGCAGGTGCTGGCGCGCATCGATCCGGTGCAAGCCGCCTCGTCTGCGGATGCGGCCGCCGCGTCGGTGGGTGCGCTCGAGGCCGACGCGCGAGCGGCGGCGACCCAGGTGAAGGCGGCCCAGGCGGCCCTCGAAGAAGCCCGGTCCCGAGAGAAAGAAGCCGCGGCCTCGTTGACGCGGGCGCAGGAACTGCAACGCGCCGGCTTGTTGCCGCAATCGGAGTTCGACAAGGCGAACATGGCCGGCACCACGGCGGCGGCACAAGTTGCGGCCGCCACGGCGTCGTTCGAGCGCGCGCAGCAGGCGCAGACCAGCGCCGAGCGGCGCATCACCCAGGGCCGGGCCGAAAGCACCCGCGCCCGCGACGCGCTCTCGAAGACCGAAATCACCGCCCCGATCGACGGCGTCGTCACGCGCCTGGAGGTTGAACAGGGCGAGATGGTGGTGATGGGCGTGCAGAACCAGCCCGGGACGATCCTGATGACCGTGTCGGACCTGAGCGCGGTGAACGCCGAGGTCAAGGTGGCCGAAGCCGACGTGATGCGGTTGTCGAACGGCTTCCCCGCCACCGTCACGCTCGAAGCTCTGCCCCTCCAGACCTTCAGCGGCCGGGTGGTGGAGATTGGCGCGAGCGCGCTGCCGCAGGTCGGCACGCAGGCCGCCGCGCGTGAGTTCCGCGTGAAGGTCCGGCTTGACGGTCCCGCCGCCTCGTCGCTGCGGCCGGGTCTCACCTGCGACACCGAGATCCTGGCGGCCGAGCGCAAGAACGCGCTGGTCGTCCCGCTGCAGGCGGTGGTCGAGAAAGCGGGCAAGACCGGCGTATTCGTGGTGCGCGACGGGGGTGTGGTGTTCACGCCAGTGAAGACCGGCATCATCGGCGGATTGTCGATCGAGGTGGACGGGGTGGCCGAAGGCACCGCGATCGTCAGCGGCCCCTTCCAGACGTTGCGCGCGTTGAGCGACGGCGATCGCGTGCGGGGAAGGTGATCGGTTCAGGCGACCAGCGCGTCAAGGTCGCGGCCGAGCCTGCGGCACACAGATCGTCGCCCGCGTAGCGAAGCCGGCGCCGCGACTGACGTGGGCGATTTGTCCGGGCGGCCGAGGATGTCGGCCGCCGCGCGATCGTCAGAACCGGTAGCGGAATCCAACGAAGCCGATGTGCGCCACGTACCGCGGCGCCAGATAGGTCCCGAAATTGAATAACCGGTTTCCCCACTGGTGCGACCGGGAGGTGTCACGCAGCAGGGTGTCCGCCCCCACCGATTCCACCCATGGCGCCGCGCTCGCCTGCGCCCAGTCGTCGAGCGCGTAGTTCTCGTAGGTGTAGCTGGTCACCACGACCAGCGCCCGCACCGGGATTTCCAGCCGCAGGTTGATGACGTGCCAGTCTTCGGACACCGTCGACGGCGCCGAGAACGCAAACTGGTGGTTCGGCGGAAACGGCGTGCCGTTAAAGTTGGTGACGCCGAAACCGGAGTAGTCGATGTCGATGCTGGCCAGCGAGGCCGTGTAATCGGCAATCAGGGTGGCCTTGTCAGGCGCGATCTGCCAGGTCGTGCCGACGCCGGCGCTCCACGTCTCGTCACGTTGCTCGGCCGTCCACTGGCTCCCGGCCCTCGTCCAGGGGCCGAGTTCCGCCGTGGCCACGACGCTCGGATTGGCCTTGTTGTTCTCTTGGAACTCGAGCGACCGGTCGAGCGCGGTGCCGCGGTCGAAGTTCAGGAACGCATTGACGGACAAGCCGGTCTTGACCTCGGTGTAGGCATCGACGCCGAATCGCGTCCGCTTGTCGTCGAGGCGCCCCAGCTGATTGCCCGGTGTCACCGCATTCTGCTCAGCGAGTCCGGTGCCCAGTAACGGCTGCGAGGGCTGCACGTCCGAGTCGAAGTCGTCATGCCGGTAGCGCGCGTACGCCGACAGGGACACCAGGTCGCGCGGCGTGAAGTTCGCCCGCACGTCGAACTGCTGCCGCATGCGGTCCGACACGTCGTAGCGCCGCATGTCGGGATGGTTGTCGAAGGTCAGCGCCGGGTTGTTGTTGTCGACGCCGTCGCTCTGGGAGTACCAGTAGCCTTCGCGGGTGACCGTGTTGTGGTAGTCGCCGCCGTCGCGGGCGCCAAACAGGGCGCGGGCCTCGAACGTCGCCCACCGCGCGCCGCGCGTGCGCAGCGTGGCCCGGAAGATGTTCTCGGCCGTGTCGGCTTCGCGGTGGTCGCGGTCCATCGACTCTCGCTCGAAGCCCACCAGCAGGCTGGTCCGCGCCGGCAGGCGCCAGGTGGCGTCGACCCCGGCGTTGCGCCGGTTCCACGCGTAGGGCAGGCTGACTCGCTTGTTCAAGTACGACACGGTGCCGTTCAGGTTGCTGGTGTCCTGCGTGACGTATTGCCAGTTGCTGGACGGCGTGTCGTTGTTCAGGTCGTAGCTGCGGTAGTACGCCCGCAGGTTGAGCTTCGGGGTCGGCGTGACGGTGTAGTCCGCCACGAAGTTCAGCGTGTTGATCGCGGCTTCGGCCGATACCCTCGGCAGCGTCTGCACGGCCAGCTGATCGTTGTGGTAGCTGTAGGGCAGCAGGGTCTGGTTCTGTTCGAGCATGCCGTAGGCGACCGTGGCCGTCAGCCGGCTGTCCTTCGGCAGGTTGGTGCCGAACATGCCGGTCAGGTTGTGGTAACGATTGTCCGGCGACAGCGGCCGGACGCCGAACACGGACACCGATCGGTCCCAGACATCGTAAGTGGCGCCGGGCTGGCCGTTGGTGTAGATGTTCTGCCACTGCATGGTGTCGATCTGGTTGGCGAAATCGGAGAACTGGTACTCACCACGCACCTGGTAGCGTCCGCCCTGATGCTCGGCCGCCAGGGTGACCTCGTTGGTGTTGTAGTCCACCGGCTCGGCCAGTTGAACATTCAACGTGCGCGGCGGACGATCGCCGATCGGGCCATAGGTCGGCCGGGAACCGGACTTGTCGCGACGGTCGTAGACCACGTCCAGAGCCAGGCTGTCGACCGCCAGCCACCGGGCGGCGAAGCTGCCGGCATTGGTTTGCATCGCCAGCGGCGTCGGCACCAGGAAGGCCGCCTGGTACGCCGCGATCAGGTCATCGCTGGCCAGCACGCCGGCGGCGTCGGCTGCGGCCGTCGCCAGCTTCTTGAAGGTAATCGGGATGGTGGCCGGCACGGTGAACAAGCCCGGCGCCGCCTGGAGGTAGGGCGTGACCGCCTTGTTGCTGAAGTTGTGCGGGGTCTCGACCCAGTCGGCTTTGAGGCGCCACCGGCCGAACGAGCCGGCCTCGGCCCTGATGGTCTGGTCATCGCGGCTGACGTTGACGCCGCTCAGGTCGAAATACCAGCCCGCCGCGCGATCGGCCATCGAGAAGGTCATGGCCGGCACGAAGAAGTTGTTGCGCAGATCGCGGTACTCGGTCAGCTTCGCCGAGTTGGTGGAGTTGTCGAGCCCCAGCACGCCTGAGGCGACGCTGCCGCTGACTTCCACCGTCGGCGCCTGGGGCGCGGGCGGCGCGGTCTGCCCGAAGGCCTCGGCCGCACTGAGAATGACGCACAAGAGCATGAGTTTGATCATGACAGCCCCCCTACCGTGTCAACTTGGCGCCCGACGGGTGATTCGACCCGTGCACGCTGGTATGGCAGTTCACACAGCCGCTGCCATAGGGATTGCTGGTGCGGTTGTAACGCGGCAGGTTGATGTGGCCACCATAGGAATGGCAACTGAGGCACAGGAACGAGTCCTTGGCGTTGAGCAGGTTGCGGTTGTTCGAGCCGTGCGGCGTGTGGCAGGTCGCGCAGCTCTCGCGCACCGGCGCGTGCTCCCACACGTACGGGCCTCGCTTCTCGGTGTGACACACAAAGCAGGTGTCGTTGACCGTGGCCTTGGTCAGCAGGCTCGGAGTCGAGCCGTGCACGTTGTGACAACTGGCGCAGTCCATGCGGCCTTCGCGCACCGGGTGGCGCGACATCTTGTTGAGGTCGGCGCGCACCTCGGCGTGGCAGGTGTAGCAGGTGTCGGACGCGGTGGCCGTCTTCAGCAATGCCCGCTCGCTCACCGGCGTCATCACCGTGTGGCACGACTGGCAGCTCACGTCGGCGTTGAGATGCGCGCCGGCCTTGAATCCCATGCGCGAGCCGCCCTCGTGGCACTGGGCGCAGACCAGCGACTGCGACCGGGCCTCGACGATCGCCAGCTCGGCGGTCGGATTCTCGATGTGCTTGCTGCGCGGACCGTGGCAGCTTTCACATTCTCCCACGCCATCGGGCGACTTCGCGGCAAAGGCCTTGGCGTGCTTGGTCTTGCCGTAGGCCTCGAGGTAGTCGCCATGACACGTGGCACAGGTCGCCGTGTCGTTCACGAAGGTGGCGCCGGCGAACGCCGGGTTCAGCGCCGCCCAGTCGAGCGGCTTGGGTGGTTTCGCGGAGGCGACGCTCCAGGCGAGCGACGCCACGAATGCGGCGGCGGCGCCGACCAGCCATCCCCAACGATGTTGTGACATGACAGTAACTCCTGCCTTCACGGTCCTGGCGGGCGCCCGCGTCGAGCGCGCGTCGAAGTGAATCAACTCCAGTCTAGGAGTGTGACGGAGCCGTGGAACTGAAGAGATTCTGAATTCGCGTTCAGGATGGCGATGCCGGCCAGGCCAGCACGACCCGGGCCCCGCCGGCGTCGTTGTCGCCGATCGCGACGCGGCCCCCGTTGGCGGTCATCGCCCAGTGCACGATCGCCAGCCCCAGGCCCGCACCACCGAGGCGGCGCGAGTGCCCCCCCTCGATCCGGTAGAACCGTTCCAGCACGCGCTGGCGCTGGTCTTCCGGAATGCCCGGCCCTTCATCGTCCACAACGACCTGGTGCTCGCCGGCCGGACTCGCACACCCGATCCGGATCCGGCCGCCTTCGCGGGTGTACTTGATCGCGTTGTCGAGGACGTTGCAGAACGCCTGGCGCGCCATGACCTCGTCAGTGACCGCTCTGAGCGGCCGGTCGATGGCGACCTCGATTGCAATGTCGCGGTCCTCGGCCAGCACCCCCAGCTGCGCCGCCACGTCGCGGACCATGTCACCGAGGTCCACGGCGTCCGCCCGCGGATGGACTCGCCCACTTTCCCACCGGGACAGGGTCAGCAGCGTCTCGACGACGTGCGACAGGCGGTCGGACTCTTCGAGCATGCTGCCGACGATCTCCTGATAGTCGGTCACGTCCCTGGCTTCGCGCAGCCCCACCTCGCCGACGCTGCGGATGGCGGTAAGCGGCGTCCGCAGTTCGTGCGAGGCGTCGGCGGTGAACTGCCGCAACCGCGCGAACGACTGCTCGAGCCGCGCAAACGTCTCGTTGAACACCGCGGCGAGCTGGCCCAGTTCGTCGTTCGGGTTCTCGACCGGGAGACGCTCGGAAAGCTGGTCGGCGCCGATGGCGCGCGCGCGGTCGGCCATGCGCCCCAGGGGGGCGAGCGCCTTGCCCGAAATGAAGTACCCCGAGACGGCAGCTGCCAGCACGGCGAGTGGCGCGGCCAGGCCAAACACGAGTCCGAGCCACCAGAGATCGGCCCTGAGCTTGTCTTCGGCACGCGCGACGCGCACCCGCACGACCTCGGTCCCGACCGTCCGGTCGGCGACCAGCGTCCGGACGGAGGCCCCGGCCGGTGTGCGTATCGTCCGGTAGCCGGGGGGCTCGGCCACGGGCCGGGGAAGCGCGTCGCGGAGGCCGGCGCGATCGGGCAGCCCGCGCAGGTAGCGCACGGTCCCGTCTGGCCCGTACACCTCCACCCAGCGCCGCTCGCCGGCATCGTAGCCCAGGTCGTGTTCGACCTCGGTGCGCCACCTGATGGCGCCATCGCGGACGGCGAGCATCTCGAGCACGACCTCCAGGTCTTCCGCGAGATGGTGATCGAGGGCCGCGCGCATCGACTGCCACTGCAACGCCAGGATCCAGATCAGGAACGGCGCCAGGATGAGCAGGATGGACGCGGCAAACCAGATCGTGAGCCGCGTCCGCAGGCCGAGCGCCGTCACAGCGCCCCGTTCTTCATCAGGAACCCGACACCCCGGATCGTGTGGATCAGCCGTTCCCCGGCGCCTTGATCCACCTTCTTGCGCAGGCGGGTGATGTGGACATCGATCACGTTGTCGAGCGGCGTGCCGCGATCGGGCTGCTTCCAGACGTCGCGGGCCAGCATCTCGCGCGAGACGATGTGTCCCTGGTGCCGGAGCAGGTAATCGAGCAGCTCGAACTCCCGCGTGGTCAGCTCGATCGGCAGGTCGCCGCGGGTGGCGGACCGGGTGATCGGATCCAGTTGGAGGTCGGCCAGCCGCAGCCGCAGGGTCTCTTCGGGTCGCCCGCGGCGCAGCATCGCCCGCACACGGGCCACCAATTCGGCGAAGGCAAAGGGCTTGACCAGGTAGTCGTCGGCTCCGGCGTCGAGACCCTTGACGCGGTCGTCCACGGTATCGCGGGCGGTCAGCACCAGCACCGGAACCTTCAAGCCCTGCCCGCGAAGGCTCGCCAGGACTTCCAGCCCACCGCGGCCCGGTAGTCCGAGGTCGAGGAGGATGGCATCGAACGGCTCGGTCGTCGCCCGGAAGTAGCCGTCCTCGCCGGTCGCGGAGACCACGGCTTCGTAGCCCTCGCCTTGCAGGCCGGCCTTCACGGCGGCGGCCACTTTCGGGTCGTCCTCGATCACCAGCACCCGCATCATGGTTGCAGCGACCAGAGTAACAGCCTTCCGCAAGAACCGCCCTGAACGCATCCTGAAGTTCCCGTCAGGATAGCGGTGCCCTCTGCCCTACTGCGCGGGCCGGCGCGCGCGGCTCGAGGTGTGCGAATGCCGGATCTTCCAGCCCTCCGGGGTCTTCACCAGGATCAGCGTTTCGAGCCCCTCAGAGTCGAGCATCCGCTCGCCCATCTTGGCCTTGATGGTGTAGCGCGACGTCGCATAGGCTGACTCGCCGCCGGGCATCAGCGTGACCTTGGTCTCGGTGTGGCCGAACGCCAGGTTCTCGAAGGCCTTCAGCTCGGGACCCAGGTGGCGATCGCGGTAATCGGCCCAGCCGTGGTTGATGCCAGTGCCTTCGTAGATCGTCACGTCGGGATGATAGAAGGCCGCGAGCCGGTCGAGATCCTTCGCCATGAACGCGGCGTCGTAGCCTTTCAGCCAGGCTTCAACGCTGGCGGCATCGCCCGTACTACCTTGAGCGGCTGCACCCCACGGCAGCACGAGCAGCAGCGTAGCGACGGCAAGCAGGCTCTTCATAGTCGTCTCCCTTGTGAGCAATCCGCTCCTGCGCCGCTTCGTGACCGTGCCCAGGACCTTCAACTCGTGCCAAGGATGCGCCGAGACGGCGCCGGCCGTCAACATCGCGGCGGGCTCTCAGCCCAACAGGGCGTCAATGCCGAGCGCGGCATTGGTGCGGGCCATCGACTTGCTCGGATCCTTCTCACGTCCCGTCAACGCTCGAATGGCGTCGATCGTCTCAGGGATGACGATGGCCTGATTGTCGACCATATACGCGTAAAACAGTTCGTCGCCCTGGACCCGCAACATGTCGGCCCAGAGAGCCACTTCGTACAGGTCAGCGAGGGGCCGTCCGCGATCGGCCATGAACTCCTTCACCGAGTTGAGGGCCGGCAGGCCGTTGCTGATGTTGATCAGCGCGATTCGAGATGAGGTGCGAAACGCGTCGAGCACCTCGTCTTGGCTGGCACTGCGCGTCATTTGCACCGACCAATAATGGAGATGCCCGATCGTCTCCGGCACTTTCACTGCCATGGTCAGCACGTCGAGATCCGGATCGACGCTCTGTGCATCGGGACCCTGGTGGCTCGGGATCTCAGGCTCTGGCACCAGCGTGTTCATGATCCCGCTGTCGTGGCTCTCCCAGGGATCAGTCGCGCGTCTGAGCAGAGTCCCTCTGGCACGCCGAAGCAACCCGGCGCGCTTGAGTGCGGTCAGTGTTCGGACGATCGAGGTGGTGTTGCACGACACCACGCGAGTCGCATCGCGATCGATGGCACTGACGTAGTTGGACTCGGCCACAAAGGAATGGCCGGTCACTTCGTGTTTCTCGCCGCCCTGCACGATGAACTTCAATCGGCGCCGGCGATAACCATCGATGTTCTTTGCGGCAACGTGCTTGGGGGTGCAGTCCACGACGATGTCAGCATGGCCCAACAGGTCGTCCAACGTACCGGCAACTCCCAACCCGACCGCACGCATGGCGTTGGCGTGTTCGCCCGTGGCACCAAACAGACGAAAGTGATGTCGAATCGCCATCCGAGCCCGCCAGTCCGTCACGACATCTGACACGCCAGCCAGCGTCATGTCCTCCTGGCACGCCACGGCTGCCGCCACCCGCTTGCCGATCACGCCGTAGCCGTTCACGGCCACCCTGACCTTGTTCGCCTCAGACATGCTCAACCGTGGTCCCTTTCAACGCGGTCATCCACTGAACGGTATCAACAGACGGGACGCCAACCTGTGCCGAAAGAGACACTCATGGACAGGAGCGGCGTGGACATGGGCTTGCATAAGTCCTCTCCGAGAGCCGCATGCGTAGCGCCGGCATCCCGAGGTTTCCCTGTTTAGGGAACCGCCTTGTCCAATCTGGGCTGGTGTCGCGCTTACATGCGTTTGGGTGGTGACCCCAGTGGGTCAATCGTCATTTTCGAGAGGAATCAAGACATGAGCATGAAGAGCATCGCCACAGTCGTGATGGCAGGTTGTGTCGCGGTCGTGATCTCGGCGGCGCCAGGGTTCGCCGCGCAGACGCCTCAGGAGCACCAGCACGCCGCGACCGACCAGGCGAAGCCGGCCTCGGGCATGGCGGCCAAGGACCACGCCATGATGGCCGAGCGCGAGAAGATGATGGCCGACATGAAGGCCGCCGATCAGCGGCTCACCGACCTCGTCACCCGGATGAACAGCGCGTCGGGGGCGGAGCAGACGACGGCGATCGCCGCCGCTGTCACCGAGATGGTGGCGCAGAGCCGGAGCATGCGCGAAGGCATGATGAAGATGCAGCAGGGCATGATGCCCCACATGATGGAGCATATGCAGGAGGGGAAAGACTCGATGGCGATGTGCCCGATGATGAAACAAATGGGCACCATGAAGCCCTGATCGCCGGCAGCAAGACGAGGCACGAACATGAAACGAGTACTCGCAGTGGTTCTGCTGGCAGGCGTCGCGGCAGCCTGTGGCAACTCCTCGTCCATGGGGCCGACGGGGCCGACGGCTCAGACGGGCATGACCGGCATCTGGGCCGGCAGCGCATCGGACTCGAGCAGCTCCATGGGTGCGGGCAGCATGATGGGGCAGGCCGGCATGGGGACGATGACGTGGCCGCTCACGCAGAGCGGCTCGACGATCACCGGCTCCATGAGCTTCGGCGGCATGCAGGGCCGGAGCCCCGGTGCGTTCTCGGGCACGATCTCTGGTGACGACATGACCTTCACGATGGATCTGCCAAACAACAGCATGATGTCGACCGGGTGCACCGCGCGAGCCACCGGCACGGCGCGCGTCGACCGCACCAGGATGACGATGACCGGCACCTACAGCGGCGCGAATTCGTGCACCGGGTCGTTCAGCAACGGCCAGATGACGATGACGCGCCGGTGAGGCACACCGGCGTCAATCCGGAACCAAGACAGGGGGCAGTGATGGGCGGCAACATGATGGGGAACGCGTGGATGGGCGGATTCGGCTGGATGTGGATTACCACTCTGATCGTGATCGGTCTCGGCGTGCTGGTGATGTGGGGCCAGTTCGCGAAGAAGCGGTGATCTCGCCAACGAGGGAGGACCCTATGCAGACGAGCTACTGGCGGTTTGCCGCCATGATCGCCACCTCAACGCTGGTGATGTTCGGACTGATGTACATCCATACCTACACTTGGGACCACGCGTCGTTCAGCGAGACCCGGGCGTGGATGGCGCTGCTGATGGGCGCCGCCATGGCGATCATCATGCTCGGCTACATGTTGAACATGTACAAGAACCGAACCGTGAACCTCGCGATCTTCGTCGGCGCGATCCTGACCTTCGGCCTGACCACGTGGCTGGTGCGGTCGCAGGTGACCGTGAGCGGCACCGACTACATGGAGGCGATGATCCCTCATCACTCGATCGCGATTCTCACCAGTGAGCGGTCAGGCATCGAGGATCCGCGCGTGCGCAAGCTCGCGGACGAAATCATCGCGGCCCAGCGCAAGGAAATCGCCGAGATGAAGTACCTGATTCGCGCCTTGGCGCACGAGCCGGTGCCGCCCGCTCGCAGGCCGGCGCCGCCGCCCGCGGAGATGGCGGCTCGCGAGGCGGCCCGGACTGCCAATCTCGCCACGACCGATCTCGAGTCGGTGACCGACGCGGAGCTTCAGGGGATGCTTGGGGCCGGTCCGGTCTGCCGGTTCGCCTACGCGGCAGGCGCGGCGGCCGTGGCCGCGGCGACGGCGCCAGGCGCCGGCGCCGGGCGCGGGGTGATCAAGCTGCACGGGCGCCTGGTCCCGATGAACGTTCAATACGAGACGTCGGCCGGCGAAGGTTTCGAGTTGTCCAGTGATGACGTCACGGTCGTCGCCTCTCCTTATGAGCGGTCCTCCGGCGATGACGCGCGTGAGGCCAACGCCTGGCTGCGGGTTGGCGACGACCTGGAGGTCGGGTACGGCGGCTTCTACGAGTGCACACAGTCGCGGTAATTCGCGATCGCCAAGGGGGGCGATAGGGTTCAGGCGATCAGCGCGTCGGGGTCGATGTCGAGCGCGGCGACCAACGCCAGATCAAGCGCGCGGATCTTGGCGGCTGAGAGCCGTCCGACAAAGGCGGTCAGGCGCGCCTTGGGCAGGCTGACCAGTTCGTCGCAGTGAAGCGCGCTGTCGTGTTTCAAACCTTCGTCCACACCAATCGCGACCTGGCTGCTCAGCCCGTGTCGAGCCGAATACACCGGCGCGCACACGACGGTTGAAAACCGCGAGTCGATCACCGCCTGCCGGCCGACGACCGCGAACACCCGGAAGGCCTTGGGATCGGCGCCACCTGGCCGCGCGACCCGATACAGGTCGCCCCGCCTCACACGTCGCCTTGATACGAGAGCACGTCGGCGGCCTCGGCATTGAGGGCATCGGCGTGGCGGTTGATCTGGGCCACCTCGCGGGCGCGGGCGAGCTGCGCAGCTTCGTCGGCCAGCCGCTCCCGTAGCAGCCGGTTGACCGTCTCGGAACGGCTCTCGCCTCGGCGTGAGGCCTTCGCGATGCCCGCAAGGACGTCCTCAGAGAGGGTCAGTGAGGTCTTCTGTCGCATACCCAGACAATACTACGACTATCCTACCTTTTTCCTACCCCGACCCCACCTTGGCCGAACCGGGTGTGGTCTTGCCAAATTTTGCCAAATCTCATAGCTTGGCATCGTGAGCACCATGAATATCTCCCTGCCCGAGTCGCTCAAGGACTTCGTCGATGAGCAGGTCACCCGCGGCGGCTACGGCACCAGCAGCGAGTACGTCCGCGAGCTGATCCGCAGGGATTCGGATCGCCTGCGCCTGCGTGGCCTGCTGCTGGATGGAGCCACGTCCGCTGCTGCGGCACCCGCTGGCCCCAGCTATTTCGCCGGCCTGCGCAAACGCGTCCGGCCGCGCGCGCGGCGGTGACACGCGCCAAGCCGGTCTGGCCGCGTGAGTTGGCCCACCGGGATGTCGACGAGGTGCTCGCGCACTACGTGCGCGAGGGCGTGCCGCAGGCGGCGCTGGGCTTCATCGACGCGTTGGAGCACGCCTACGCGCACATCGGACGCTACCCGGCAACCGGCTCTTCCCGCTACGCCCACGAGTTGAACCTCCCTGGCCTGCGATTCTGGCCGCTGGCGCACCACCCCCATCTGGTCTTCTACGTTGAGCGTGACGATCACATCGACGTGTGGCGTGTCTTGCACGGGCAGCGCGACCTCCCGGCGTGGATGCACGACAGCTAATCCCGTGCACGCGGCCGCGACAGGCTCAGGCCATCAACTTCGCGGCGATGCACGTGAGTTCGTCCGCGCCGATGGGAAAATCCCCCATCTGGATCCGCAACCTCGCGAAGAACGGACCAAAGGTGTTCGATTTTCGAATGTTTTGGCGGCGAGTGGGTTGGCGTCGTTCTTGCTCACTGGGTCAGCACACGCGATGCTGCGAGCCTTCATCCTCTCGATCGTCCTGACTCTGGCGATAGGTCCAGACGCCGTCATCGTGTGTCAGGCCCTGTGTGCTCCGCAGGCGGACGTGACCAATCCGTGTGACCACGGCGAAACCAGCCCCTACCAGATCGCCGCAGGTGACGAGTGTTGCGACGACCTGATGGCCGGCGCAGCGTCGTCGCAGTTGCCGTCCATGCGACGCGATACTTCGCTCCCGAGCGGCGACATCGCGGTTCCAGTGCTCGGCGACGCGCTCGCCCGTTCCGCGACCACCGACCACCTCGGCTACGAGCCAGGGCGTCGGCCCTCCCCCGCTCATCGGCCCCTCCTAACCATCCTCCGCATCTGATCTCTCGCTGCCGCAGCTGATCCCTTAGGGGTTGCACGCCTGCGGTATTGCTGCGCCCGGCCCGGGCCATCGCCCGCGCGTCCATGGCGTCGGTTGGTCACCAGTACGAGAGAGGCCCGCGTTTGCGGGGTACGTGCAATGAGAAGTTCCAGAGTCGTCCGATTCGTCGTCGTGCTCGCGATCGTCGCGTGCGTCCGGCCGCCGGTTGCCGCCGCCCAAGCGGCGCCAGCACTCCCCTCGCCGCTCAGTCTCGCCGATGTCATTCGCGTGGCGAGCGAGCGCCGGGATGAGATCCAGGCCGCGCACGCCCGCATCCGTGCCGGAGAGGAACGCCCCGCGATCGTGTCGGCACTGGACGACCCGATGCTCTCGCCCGCCCTCGATCATCTGCCCTTCATGTGGGGCGGCGCTGACGTGAGCGTAACCATCGAGCAACAATTTCCGCTGTCGGGCATCCGGCGGCACCGTCGCGCCGCCGCCCTGGCCGACGTCGATCGGCTGCGGGCCGACGCAAATCGCGCAGTCCTGGACGTCAGCGTTCAAGCCGCCAACGCGTTCCTGATGTTGCAGGAGCGCCGCCGCACGACGGCACTGGTCGATGAACAAATCGCATTCGCTCGCGACATCGTCTCGGCGGCCAACGCGCGGTACTCGGGCGGCACGGCATCCCAGGCCGACGTCCTGCGCGCCGAAGTCGAGGTGGCACGGCTGGAGGCCGCCGCCAAGGGGCTCGCCGGAGAAGTGCGGAGCGCGGAAGCGATGCTCAATGCCAGCCTGGCCCTGGACACGGACCTGCCGGTGCCGGAACTCGTTCCGCTCGCCTTCGCCAACCCGATTCCGGCCTGGCCGACGATCAAGGCCGCACTCACGGCGCGACCGGAACTGGTGGCCGGCCGCGCCGAGGTGGCCCGCGCCGAGGCTGACGTGCTGGTGATGCGTGACATGTCTCGGCCGATGGCGACCATCCGCACGGGGCCGGCGTACACGATGGCCGAGGGCCGCGGCTGGATGGCCATGGTGGGCGTCACCCTGCCCATCTGGCGAGGGAAGTTGCACGCCGGTGTCGCCGAGGCCCAGGCCATGCGCCTCATGTCCGAGGCGGACCTGCTGGCCATGACCCGGATGATCGAAGGCGACGCGGCGGTCGCCGTCAACCTGCTCCAGGCCTCGCGCGATCGCCAGACCGCGCTCACCCGCGACGTGCTGCCCCGCGCGCGGATGGTGATCGAACCCGCCGTCGCCGGTTACGCCTCGGGGCAGTTGCCGCTCGTCAGCGTGATCGAAGCCGTCCAGGCACTCTGGCTGGTCCAGTCTGACCTGATCACCGCCGACACCACTCTCGGTCTCGCGTGGGCGCGCCTCGGACGCGCCATTGGATCGTACGAGGCGATCATCCCATGACACATTTCACCAAACTCACGTCGGCTCTCGCCGCGGTCGCCGTGACCGCAGCCATCTTCAGCGCGGGGCTGTGGCTCCAGCACTCCCGCGACGCGTGGCCATTCGCGCCCGCTCTGCTGGCGTCCGCGTCAGCGGACAGCCTGCCGGCGGCTCCGTCCGCCGACGCCGCATCCAGCCACAGCCGGGTGCCGATCACCGTCACGCCGTCCACCATGCAGCAGCTCGGCATCCGTCTCGAGCCGGCCACGCGCGAAGCGTTGACCGAAGTGGTGCGGGCCGTGGCGACGGTGGTGCCTGATGAATCCCGGATTTCCCACGTGCACACCCGGGTCTCGGGCTGGGTGGAGCATCTCGACGTCAACACGACGGGCGAAATGGTTCGCGCCGGGCAGCCGCTCGCGCACATTTTCTCGCAGGAACTCTTCTCCTCCCAGACCGAGTACCTCGCCATCCGCAAGACGACCTCGGCTTCGGGCCTCACGAGCATGGTGGTAGCCGGCGGGCGCACGCGCCTGGGCGTGCTTGGCATGACGCCGGCAGACATCGACGCCATCGAGCAATCGGGCGAACCCAAGCGCCTGTTCACCGTCGCCGCGCCTCGCAGCGGCGTGGTCGTGGACCGCGGCGTGACGGTCGGCACGTCGGTCGATCCGTCGACGACGCTGCTGACCATTGCCGACCTGTCGCGCGTGTGGATTCTCGCCGAAGTGCCGGAAACCCACATCGCCACCGTGCGCCTCGGCACCCGGGCCCAGCTGGACTTTCCGGGCTCCGGTCAAGTCCCGTTTGACGCGCGGATCGACTTCATCTATCCGACGTTGTCCGAACGGACGCGCACGCTGCGCGTCCGCTTGTCAGCTGCCAATCCCCGGGGCACGCTCAGGCCAGGGCTCTATGGCACCGTGGCCTTCGAATCGACGGGCCCATCGGTAATCACCGTGCCACGTGATGCCGTAGTGGACACCGGGGTGCAGCAGCACGTCTTCGTCGCCACGGGCGATCACTTCGAGCCGCGGCCGGTCACGCTGGGGGTGCAACTCGCCAACCGCGTCGAGATCCGCAGCGGTCTCGCCGAGGGCGAACCCGTCGTGGCGGCGGGCGTGTTCCTGCTGGATTCGGAGAGCCGGCTGCGTGCCACGGGTGGCAACGGCGTTCACCACGGCCACGGCGCGCCGGCGACGACCACGAAACCCACGGCGGCGCCGGCTGACCCGCACGCGGGCCACCGGTAGCAACGATCATGGTTGAACGCATCATCGAACTATCGGTTCGCCACCGCTGGGTGGTCTTCGGCGCGGTGCTGGTCCTGTCCCTCTGGGCGGTCGACTCCGTCCGCAGGACACCCCTCGATGCCCTCCCGGACCTCTCCGATCCGCAAGTCATCGTCTACACCGAGTGGATGGGGCGCAGCCCCGACCTGGTCGAGGACCAGGTCACCTATCCGCTGGTCCGTGCCCTGCAGAGCACCCCGGGCATCAAGACCGTGCGCGGCTATTCGATGTTCGGAATGAGTTTCACCTACGCGATCTTCGATGACGGGACGGACATCTACTGGGCGCGGACCCGCGTGCTCGAACAGCTGGGACGCGTGCAGCAGTTGCTGCCGCCCGAGGTCTCGCCGACGCTCGGCCCCGATGCGAGTGGCCTTGGTTGGGTCTACCAGTACGTCCTGACCGACAGCAGCGGGCGCCTGGACCTCGCCGAGCTGCGGGCACTCCAGGACTTCACCGTGCGACCGGCCTTGCAGGCGGTCGCCGGGGTGGCGGAAGTCGCATCCCTCGGCGGCTTCGAACGCCAGTTCCAGGTCGTCATCAACCCCGATCGCCTGGTCGCGTTTGGGCTCACCCTGACCGACGTCACCCGGGCCGTGCGCGAGGCCAACGCCGAAGTCGGCGCCCGGGTCCTCGAACTCGCCGGTCGCGAATACGTCCTGCGCGGCCGAGGCTACGTCAAGACCCTGGCCGACCTCGAGCAGAGCGTGGTCGCCGTCGGCGCGGGCGGCACACCGATCCGTCTCGGCGACGTCGCGAGCGTGCGCTTCGGACCCGAGATCCGTCGCGGCGCGGCCGACTGGAATGGCACGGGCGAGGCCGTGGGCGGCATCGTCGTGATGCGCATCGGCTCCAATGCGTTGCAGGTTATTCGCGCGCTCGAGGCGGAAATCGCGACGCTGCGCCTGCCCGACGGCGTGCAGCTGGTCCCCACCTACGACCGGTCCGAGCTGATTCTCGGAGCGGTCGGCACGCTGACTCAGACGCTGATGCAGCAGGCCGTGATCGTCACGATCGTCTGCCTGGTCTTCCTGTTTCACCTGCGCTCGGCACTGGTGGTCATGATCGTGCTGCCGCTGTCGGTGCTCCTGTCGTTCATCGCCATGCGCTACCTGGGCCTGTCGTTGAACATCATGTCCCTGGGCGGCATCGCCATTGCCATCGGCGAACTGGCCGACGCGGCGATCGTGTTGATCGAAAACGCCCACGTCCGCCTCGCCGCGGCGCCCAAGGGGTCCGATCGCAAGCAGGTGATCGTCGATGCCTGCAAGGAAGTCGGCCGGCCGATCTTCTTCTCGCTGCTGCTGATTACGGTCAGCTTTCTGCCCATCTTTACGCTGGCCGGCCAGGCGGGCAAGCTGTTCACGCCGCTCGCCTACACCAAGACGCTGGCGATGTTCGCCGCCGCGATTTTGTCGATCACGCTCGCGCCGCCGCTGATGGTGCTCCTGCTGCGGGGACGCTTCCGCACCGAAGCCACCAATCCGGTCAGCCGCGTCCTCCGGACGCTCTACCGGCCAGTGGCCGTCCTGATTGTGCGCTTCCGGATCGCCGTGGTCGCCGCGGCCGTGCTGCTGATGATCGCGACGGTGCCGGTGGCGCAACGCCTCGGCTCGGAGTTCATGCCGCCGCTGGACGAAGGCTCGCTGCTGGTGATGCCGACCACGTTTCCCGGGATCGCGATCGAGGAGGCGCGCCGGGCGCTGACCATGCAGAACCGCATCATCATGGGGTTTCCCGAAGTGGCGTCCGTGCATGGCAAGGCGGGACGAGCCGAGACGGCCACCGACCCGGCGCAGCTGGACATGATCGAATCGGTGATCGCGCTGCGCCCGCGCGACCAGTGGCCGGCCAGCTACACCCCCCGCTGGTACAGTTCGCGGGCGCCCGACTGGGTGAAGCCGGCGCTGCGGCCGTTGTGGCCAGAGCAGCGCACCCGCACGCTCGCCCAGTTGTCGAGCGACCTCGATGCCGCGCTGCAGATGCCGGGGTACCAGATGGCGATTGCGCCGCCCATCCGCACGCGCATCGACATGCTGTCGACCGGCGTCCGTACACCGGCCGGCATCAAGGTGTTTGGCGACGACCTGGCCGAGATCGAACGGATCAGCGTCGACCTCGAGGGCATGCTGCGGCAGGTGCCGGGTACCCGCAGCACGTTCGCCGAACGGCAGACCGGCCGCGAGTACATCGACATCGTTCCCAACCGCGAGGCGATTGCCCGATACGGCTTGTCGGTGCGCGACGTCCAGGACGTCGTCGAGGCGGCCGTCGGCGGCATGACCGTGTCGACCGTCATCGCGGGACGCGCCCGCTTCACGATCAACGTGCGTTACGCCGCCGACCAGCGCGCCGACCCGGAGTCCCTGCGCCGCATCCTGGTGCCGGTGCAGTCGACGGCCAGCGTCATGGACTTCGCCGGCGGCAACACGGGTCGCGGCGCCAGCGCGCAGGGCGGCTCCATGTCCGGTGCCCCGGCTGGCGGAGCGGGCGGCGGGATGGGCGGCGCAATGGGTGGCGGCATGTCCGGCGGCGGCCGCATCTCATCGGCGCTGACGCCGCCGGCGATGGGCGGGCTCACGGCGTCACCCGACTTCATGGAGCAGTGGCGCCAGCCCGGGGCGGCGATCCCACTCGGCGAGCTCGCCGATGTGCGCGTGACCACCGGCCCGCCGATGATCAAGGACGAAAACGGCGTGCTGGTCGGCTACGTGTTTGCCGACATCGATCCGACGCAGCGGGACCTCGGCGGGTGGGTCGATGACGCCAAGCTGCTGGTCGCCGAGCAGCTCAGCCTGCCGGCGGGTTATCGGCTGCAATGGACCGGGCAATACGAGTTCCTCGCCGAGATGGAAGCGCGGCTCCAATACATCATCCCACTGACGCTGATCATTGTCGTGATCCTGCTGTATCTCGCGATGCGCGGTTGGCCGCAAACGTTCCTGGTGTTGACGAGCCTGCCGTTTGCACTGGCCGGCAGCGTCTGGCTGTTGGCGTTGCTGGACTACAACCTGTCAACCGCGGTGTGGGTCGGACTCATCGCCGTGGCGGGGGTCGCTGCGGAAACCGGGATCGTGATGGTGGTCTACCTCGATGAAGCATTCCTGCGATACGTGCGCGAGGGCCGCATTCAGAAACCCGAAGACGTCGATGCCGCAGTCGTCGAAGGGGCGGCCGCCCGCGTCCGGCCGCTCGTCATGACCGTGGCCACGACCGTCCTCGGCCTGCTGCCCCTGCTGTGGGAGGCCGGCATCGGCGCCGACGTCTCGGCGCGCACCGCCGCGCCGGTCGTCGGCGGCCTCTGGTCGTGCATGGTGCTGACCCTGCTCGTACTTCCCGCCGCCTACGCGATGTGGCGTCGTCACCAGGTGCGCGTCGCGATGGCGGACGGAGCCACCTCGGCGGCGGCCCCGCTAGAGCTGGGTGCGTGACCATCCGGTCCAGACAGCCAGTCACACCACGCCGACGCCAACACTGGCTGCGGTTCGGGTACACTGGCAGGTCCAATGCGCAGTGGATTCTGGGAGTGACCATGACCAAGTCGTTGATCGCCATCGCGCTGATGTTGTTCGCCGCCTCGGGTGCCGTGGCGCAAGAGATGCCCGCCGACTATAAGGGCGTCCTCGATACGTTGGCGCGCACCGGCGACTTCAAGGACGGCGTGCTCAAGGTCAACATCCCGCGCAACGACCTTAAGGTCACCGTCGCCGGCGTCGCCTTACCGACGCCGTTTGGGTTCGGCGGCTGGGTCGCGCTCAGCAAAGGCACCGGCGGCATGGACGTGATGATGGGGGACCTCGTCCTCACGCAAGACGAAGTGAACCCGGTGATGTCGGCCGTGCTCGCACAGGGACTCGACGTCACCGCGCTGCACAACCACTTCTTCTGGGAGTCGCCGCGCCTGTTCTACATGCACGTGCATGGGCACGGCTCGGCGGCCGACCTGGCCCGGCGGATCAAACCGGCCCTGGACCTGATCGGCAAGGTCGCCGCCAGGCCTGACGCGGCACCGGTCATGACCTCGACGGTGACGGCGGGCCCACTCGACACGGCCAAGCTGGCGAGCATCATCGGCACCGCCGGCGAGCAGAATGGACAGGTCTACAAGATCACGATCGGCCGTCCCGACCTGAAACTGGTGGAAATGGGCGCGACCATCGACGCCCGCATGGGCCTCAACACCTGGGCGGCGTTCTTCGGCTCCGACACCGCCGCGGTGGTCGCCGGCGATGTGGCGATGATCGACACAGAAGTCACGCCCGTGCTGAAGGCACTGCGCGACCACGGCATCGAGGTCGTCGCCATTCACCATCACATGACCGGCACGCAGCCGACGGTGATCTTTCTGCACTACTGGGGACAGGGGCCGGCGGAGAAACTCGCAGCCGCGGTTCGCGCCGCGATCAACCTGACCGGACCCGCCAGCAAATGAGCCGGCGGCTTACCAGCCGGGCTGCAAATTGACGTAGACACCCACGCCGGGCGCGACTTGCCCGCCGTAGCGCGGCGCCAGCAACGGCGGGACGATGCTCAGGTTGAGATGCCCACCGATGCCCGGGGCCCAGCCCTTGATCGCCGGCCACTGGTGCAGGTAACCAACCTGTGCCTTCCCAACCGTGAAAACCTCCGTGATGTACTCGTGCACGTGCAGATCGTGCGCGGGTTTCCCCACGGCTTCGATGCGCCCAAACCAGTGGTGGCGGCCGTTCGCTGACCGCACGCTCGACTCGGCCAGCACCGCGTGCGTCGCCTGCGTGAGCAGGCCCTCGGGAACCGCGTCGGTCTCCGTGTTGACGCCGTAGGCGATGGTGACCGCCCATCCTCCGCCCGAAGACAGTGGACGGTAGTACATCGCCGACGCCGTGGCGCGCGTCACGTCCTGTCGCGGCTGGCTGCCCAGCCCGGCCTCCGAATCGCGCAAGTGCCCCGCCGACATCTGCCACGACCAACGGTCGCTTGGCGCGAAGGCGACGCGTACCGACACCGAATCAAGCGGCGCCAACTCGAGCCCGTGGCGCTGGTCGTCGGGCTCGCGGCCGTTGAACGCCGACCCTTCCACCCGCCAGCGCGCACTCGATACGCCGGCCGTCACCACGCCAAACGCAATGTGCGTGGCATCGAGCCAGTGGTGCGCAATCGGCGCGATCGGATTGGGCATGGCCGACGCACGGTGCGGAAAGGCGGGCGGCCCGAGCGCCGGTTCGCCGGCCAGCGCGGTGTAAAGGTGAATCCGGACCCGGTCGCCGACCGGCCGCTCGTAGCTCGCTGCCAACTCCATGAACAGGTCGTGCGGATGCTGCAGGTCGTGGATCGTGTCGCCATCGCACACTTCGCCGGTAGCCAGCAGGTCGGGATAGCCGCACCCGCCAATCGTCCATGGCTCGGCCGAAAGCATAGCGCGCACGCCAAGGCGGCCGTCGCCAATCGGCCGCTCGGCCATGCCCATGAACCAGTTGATGCTGCCGGCCTGGTGGCTGGTGCGGTGGATGTCGCCCGATTCGTACAACAATTGGACGAAGAGGTTGGCGTGCCCCATCAGCATCCAACCGCCAGCTTGCGCGTGCGCGCCAGTCATGGGCGTGACCGCGGGTTGCCACGACGTGCCCGAGGCTTCTTCTGGGTGATGCTCCTGTGCCGCGGCCGGCGTCGCAAGCGCGAGCGCAACCAGCAGGCCGACGACGACGCGACTCACAATTCCCTTTATAGCATTCGCGCCACCTCGCGTGGAGTGCGCTATGGTATTGCCGATGAGGGCAGCACTTCGAAACTTGCTGGGGTTGGCCGACGAAGACGTCACGGCGACGGAACGCACGCCGCTGCGGGACCTGGTCGACTCGCTCGATGGCCTCGAGCCGGCTCGCGCGCAACACCTGGCCCGGTTTGCCTACCTGCTCGGCCGCGTCGCCCGCGCCGACCAACAAGTCAGCGCGGCAGAAACGCGCACCATGGAATCCCTGCTGATCGAGCACGGCCGCCTGTCGCCGGCACAGGCGGTGCTGGTCGTCGGCCTGGCCAAGTCGAGCAGCCTGCTGTTTGGCGGCACCGCCGATTTCGAGGTCGCGCGCGACTTTGCCGCATCGGCCACTGACGACGAGAAGGTGGCGCTGGCACGCTGCCTCTACGCGGTCGCGGCCAGCGACCAGCGGATCTCGATGGCCGAGGAAACGGAAGTGCACCGCATCGCCAATCTCCTGTATCTCGAGCCCAAGACGCTTACCGCCATCCGCCTGCAATACCGGCCGTTCCTGCCCGGCGTGTCAGGCACCAAGCCCTCCGAGCAATAACGCACACGCAAGTCAGGCAGCTCAGCGGTCAGCACTGGCGCTGTCCTTGCATTACCAGCCCGCAATGCTGGGATCTGCCCTGCCGATTTCCCTATTTGAGTTGCTTCGTCGCACTTACAAGGAGTGCATGGATGACGACTGCCTCGGGCTCGCGGCCCAGCTGTCGTACTACTTTTTCCTGTCGCTATTCCCGGCGATGCTGTTCCTGCTCGCCACGGCCAGCTTTTTTCCAATCGAAAACCTGACCGACGATGTCACGCGCGCGCTCGGGCCGCTGGTCTCCGCCGAGGTTCTGAAACTCATTCAAGAGCAGATGGAGCGACTGGCCAGTGCGGAAAGCGGCGGGCTGATGACGGCGGGAGTGGTCGGCGCCTTGTGGAGCAGTTCCGCCGCGATCGTGTCGATCGTCAGTTCACTCAACCGGGCCTACGACCTCACCGAGACTCGCCCGTGGTGGAAGGTCAGGCTCGTGGCCATTGGCCTGACCCTCGGCGTAGCCGTCTTCATCCTGCTCGGGTTCAGCCTGGTGCTGTCCGGCCCAGCGGTCGCGCGTTACCTGGGTGAACTGACCGGCTTGGGCGCCGCCTTCGCGGCGGCCTGGCTCGTCCTGCAGTGGCCACTCGCCTTCGCGTTCGTCGCCTTCGCCATCGGCCTGCTCTATTACTTCGGGCCGGACGCCGACCAGGACTGGGTGTGGATCTCGCCCGGCGCGGTTCTCGCGACCATCCTGTGGCTGCTCGTGTCGGTGGGGTTCAAGCTCTACGTATCGAACTTCACCGACTACAACGCGTCGTACGGGGCCCTGGGCGGCGTCATCCTGCTGCTGCTGTGGTTCTACCTGTCCGGCCTGGCGATCCTGGTGGGCGCCGAGTTCAACTCCGAAATCGAACATGCCTCGCCGTATGCAGGCGAGAAGTCGGCAGCGGGCCGGCAGGTCATCGGCCGACGCGCGGCGCGCGCCTACAGTCAACGTCAGCAATCTCTAACCCAGGCCGGACGGGGCGGCCAAATATGAACATGCAATCAACGACCGTGATGCGATTAGTCCTGCTCGTGAGCCTGGCCATGGTGTCGGCCGGCTGCGAGGTTATCGGCGGAATCTTCAAGGCCGGCATGGTGACCGGGGTGATCGTGGTGGTGCTGATCGTCGTGGTGGCGGGCTACGGGTTCAGCAAGCTGCGACGGTAAGGCCGCGCGACGCTACCAGGGCGGCAGCGTGAGCAACAGGTATTCCCTGAGATAGGGATCGGGAGCGGCCAGCAACTCGGCGGCGCTGCCCTGGAAGTAGATGCGGCCCTCGTGCAGCACCATGAACTCCACGTGCGGCAGTGACGCCGCGTCGGCGCTCACCACCTGCACCTCGCCGTCGTGCCACACCGCGCGATGAGTGGCCACGTAGAACGCATCGCGGATCTGGTGAGTGACGAGGACCGAGGTCACCTGCTCGAGATCCCTCAACTTGACGATCTCGTTGTCGATCGTCGTGGCGATCAGCGGATCGAGACCGGTGATGGGGTCGTCGAACAGCAGGATGCCAGGTGCCGGGGCCATGGCGCGGGCAATCGCCACGCGCCGCCGCTCGCCGCCCGACAGTTCCGACGGCAGCCGATCGGCGTACTCGGCAAGTCCGACGAAGCCGAGCACGGCCGCCACCCGCTCGCGAACCGCCTCGACCGGCATCGTCGCCTGGTCCGAGAGGCGATAGCCGACGTTCTCGGCGACGGTCAACGAGTCAAACAGCGCGTTCTCCTGGAACACCATCCCGATACCGCCGCGCACTTCGAGAAGGTCGCGCTCGGGCAGATGGTCCACCTGCACGCCATTCACCAGCACCGTGCCGGCGTCCGGGCGCAGCAGACCCAGGATCAACTTGAGCAGCACCGACTTGCCGGAGCCGCTGCGCCCCAGCAGAATGCGCATGTCGCCACGTGGGATGGCGAAGCTCAGATCGCGCAGGACGACGTTGTCGTCGAAGGCGATCGACACGTTCTTGAACTCCACCGCCGGCGAGGTGGCCAGGTAGTCGATGACGCCAAGGGGCGTCGACCGATCGACCGCGTCGGAGACGGAGGGGCGCTGGCGCAGAACCATTGGTTCCAGTATGCGACGGATGCCCGGCCCGCGGTCCGCGCTACTTCACGCCCTCTTTCAGGAAGGCGACGAGCGGCGGTAACACCTTCTCGGGTTCTTCGAGGTGCGGCACGTGGCCGAGGCCCGGGATCAAGTGCACGCGGCCGTTGCCGTTGGGGACCGACTTGGCCAGGTAGGCCATGCGCTCCTGGAATGCCGCCGCGGGTCCGAGCAGCAGGTCCTCGGCGCCGCCGAACGCGAGCGTCGGCACCTGGATGTGCGCCCAGTCATAGACGACCGGGTCCTGGTACAGCATCTGGCTGATCAACGCCTGCACCATGGCCAGCCGCGGCCAGTCGGCGCTGAGCGTCCACGAATACCGCACGCGCGTGTACTTCTCGAACTCGTCGTTCCACGCCGCCGGGTTGTGCGCGACATAGCGGCCGAGGCCGGCGCGGGTGCTCTGGTAGTTGGTCGTCGTCAGCGTGTTCCTGTAGGCATCGTCAATCGGCGTCATGGGCCGCGTGAAGCGCCCGTCGGTCAGGCCGATCGGGTTGTAGATCACGATCCGCTCGACCATTTTCGGATACTGCGTGGCGAAGCGCGCCGCCAGCATGCCGCCCATCGAATGGCCAATCACCATGGCCTTCTCGATCTTCAGGTGCTGCAGCAGCAGCGAGGTGTTGCGCGCCTGCGTGTTGAAGTTGTACGGCGCAATCGGCTTCGACGACCGGCCGTAGCCAATCTGGTCGGGCACAACGACCCGGAAGCCCTCCTTGGTGAGGCCGTCGATGATGGCCTTGAAGTAAAAGCCGCCGAAGTTGTTGCCGTGCAGCAGCATCGCGGTGTGGCCGTTCGGCGTGCCCTGCGGCGCGACGTCCATATACGAGATGCGGACGTCCTGGGTATAGACACTGATAGTGAGATACGAGCTTGGATACGGGTACGGACACTCGTCGCAGGTAATGCTGCCAGGTTTCACGTCGGTCGGTGTGGGCACGGGCGGCAGCACGCTGCCGCCTTGCGCCGCGGCGGTTGCCGCCAGGCCGAACAGCAGGAACGAGAACACGAGCGATCGCTGGAGTGTGAACATAAGCCTCTGCAATTGGTGGTCTGGAATCTCGTGAATCTAACACATCGCGGGAGCCGGACTGCCAATGTGACATCCGGCTTCAGCTCGTCGATGTAGCATCCGGCTTTAGCCTGCCGGTGTAGCATCCGGCTTTAGCCGGATATCAAAGGCGGCCCTCGGCGTACAATCCCGGCCGTGCCAACCCCAGTTCGTCTCTTTCCGGCGCTCGCCATCGCGGCCGCCCTGCTGGCGCTGCCGCAGGCGGCCGCCGCCCAACCGGCCGCCGGCGACGCGGTGCGGCCGTTCACCATCCACATTCCAGACGCGGCCTTGACCGATCTGAAAGCGCGGCTCGCCAACCCGCGCCTTCCCGAGCCGCTGCAGGGTGACGGTTGGACGCACGGCACCGACATCCGCTATTTGCGCCAGCTCGTGGACTATTGGCGGACGCGGTTCGACTGGCGAGCGCAGGAGCGAAGGCTCAACCAGTTCGAGCAGTTCACCACCACCATCGACGACCTGACGATCCACTTCATTCACCGCCGATCGAAGCATGCCAACGCGTTGCCGCTGCTCGTCACCCACGGCTGGCCCGGATCGATTGTCGAGTTCACGAAAATCATCGGGCCGCTCACCGATCCGGAAGCGCATGGCGGCACCGCCACCGACGCGTTCCACGTGGTGATGCCGTCGATTCCGGGGTTCGCGTTCTCGCAGGCGCCGAAAGAGGCCGGCTACGATCCGGCGCGCATTGCCGCGCTCGAGGCCAAGCTCATGGCGCGGCTGGGCTACTCGCGCTACGGCGTGCAAGGTGGCGATTGGGGGTCGATCATCAGCACGCAGATCGCCCTGCTGGACGCGCCGCGCGTGGCCGGCCTACACCTCAACATGTGTTTCGGCGCGGCCCCGGCCGGCACCGATCCCAATGCCGGGCTCACCGACCGCGAACGCGAGCGCGTGAAGCAGCGACAGCTGTTCCAGGCTGAAGAGACGGGTTACCAGCAGATCCAGGGCACGAAGCCACAAACGCTGGGCATCGCGCTCAACGACTCGCCCGTCGGGCTGGCCGCCTGGATTGTCGAGAAGTTCCGCTCGTGGTGCGACTGCGATGGCGACCCCGAGAAGGTGTTCACCAAGGACGAACTGCTGACCAACATCTCGCTGTACTGGTTCACGCAGACCGCCGCGTCATCCGCGCGCATCTACTACGAGAGCCGGCATGCCCCGCCGTCGGCCACCGCTGGCCGCCGCGTCGAGGTCCCGACCGCGTGCGCCGACTTCCCGAAAGAGATCATCTGGTCGCCGCGGCGCTGGCTCGAAGCGCGCTACAACATCACCCGGTGGACTGAAATGCCCAGGGGCGGCCACTTCGCGGCATTCGAGCAGCCGCAACTGCTGGTGGACGACGTGCGCGCGTTCTTCGCCACGTTGCGCTGATCAATTTGACCCCATGTGGGGTCAGTGCTAGGCTGGGCCATGGCCGACCTCAAGGTGCGACAGCTGAGCGACGAGGTGGCCGATGCCCTGCGGGCACGGGCGGGCCGCAAGGGCATCTCACTCGAAGAAGAGGTGCGCGGCACCCTGGCCGCGTCGGTGGAGGTCAAGCGGCAGGCCTTTCTTCGCCGCGCAAGAGCTATCCGCAAGTCGATCGGCGACAAAGCCTCGGCGCCGTCCCTGGACAGCACACGACTGATCCGCAAGCAACGCGATCGCCGTGGGTGAACCGGTGGCCGTCGCGGTGCTGGATGCATCAGTAGCCGTCAAACTGGTCGTGCCGGAAGC
Organism: Acidobacteriota bacterium; assembly: GCA_030697165.1. Lineage (NCBI taxonomy): Bacteria > Pseudomonadati > Acidobacteriota > Acidobacteriota bacterium. Next base: position 435,614 of record JAUYQQ010000022.1, on the reverse strand, counting down.
CGGCACCGCGGAGAGCCTGAGGGTCTTCGAGGGTCCCCGTCGATGGCTCGCCCCACGATTGATGGTGGTGGAGGTGGCGTCAGCGTTGCGGCAGAAATGCGCACAAGACGTGCTCACCACGGCGGAAGCTGCCGAGGCCCTGGCGGCCACGCTCGACGCGATCGCTGACGGCGTCATTGAACTGGCTGACGATGAGGCGGTGGTGCAATCCGCCCTTAATCTGGCGCTGACGCTGGGCCACAAAGTGCCAGACTGCGTCTATCTCGCCCTGGCCGAACGTGAAGGTGCGCTCCTGGCCAGCGCCGATCGCAAACTGCTGTCGCTGGCGCGCGGTCGAGGCATGACCGTCGCTGAGATTCCCTCGGCATAGGCCAGCCGCGCGGCGTGGGTATAATCGCGCCCATGTCATTCTCGCGACGCCAATTCATTGCCACTGGCAGCGCGCTGGTCGCGGCCACCTGGGTGCCCGAGTGGGCCGACGCGTTCCAGCCCGGTGCGACCGACGACAGCCGGCGGGCGGAAGCGGCCGAGGCGGCCCTGGCCCGCGCCGCGGCGCTCGGCGCGTCGTATGCCGACATCCGCATCAACCGCTATCGCCGCGAGTCGATCGCGACCCGCGAGCGGCAGGTGCAGAACGTGTCGCGCTCGACCAGCTACGGCCTCGGCCTGCGCGTGCTGGTGAATGGCACCTGGGGCTTTGCCGCCACGAACCTCGTCGATCCGGCCGCGGCACGGGCGGCCGCCGAGCAGGCCGTCGCCATTGCCAAGGCCAACGCGCAGATGACCACGCGCAAGGTGGTGCTGGCCAACGCCGACAAGGTGGTGGCGACGTGGACCAACCAGATCAAGCGCGATCCGTTCGAGGTGCCGCTCGAAACCAAGACCGCGTTCCTGATGAAGCTGAACGAAGCGGCGCTCGCGGTGCCGGGCGTCAGCTTCATCAACTCGCAGTTGCAGTTCGTGGACGAGCAGAAGTACTTCGCGTCGAGCGAAGGCTCGCGGATCACGCAGCGGCTGGTGCGCACCTATCCGCAGTTCACCACCACCGCCGCGGATCGCGCCGCCGGCGACTTCCAGACCCGCGCCGTCGTCGATCGCGCCAAGCTGATGGGCTACGAATACGTCGAGGACTATCCGTGGCTGCAGGACGCGGTGCAGGCCGGCCACGAGGTGGTCGAGAAGCTCAAGGCCAAGCCTGCCGTGGCCGGCCGCTACGACGTGGTCGTGGACCCGTCGCAGTTGTTCCTCGCCATCCACGAGTCGGTCGGCCACTCCACCGAACTCGATCGCGTGCTCGGCTACGAGGCCAACATGGCCGGCACCAGCTTCATCAAGCCGGGCGACGCCGGCAAGCTTCGCTTCGGCTCGAAGATCGTCAACCTGGTCGGCGATCGCACGCAGCCCGGCGGCCTGGCCACCACCGGCTATGACGATGAGGGGGTGCCGTCGGAACGATGGCACCTGGTGCGCGACGGCATGTTCGTGGACTGGCAGACGACGAGGGAACTGGCGCCGCTGGTGGGCCAGACGAAATCGCACGGCTGCCTGCACTCGGACGACTGGTCGAGCGTGCCGTTCCAGCGCATGCCGAACGTGTCGCTCGAGCCGGCCGCCACCGAAGTCACGCTCGAGGATCTGTTCAGCGACATCAAGCGCGGTATTTACGTCGTCGGCCGCGGCGTGTCGTCGATCGATCAGCAGCGCTACAACTTCCAGTTCGGCGGCGCGGTGATCCGCGAGATCACCAACGGCAAGCTGGGACCGATGCTGCGCGATGCCGCGTATCAATCGCGGACGCCAGACTTCTGGGCGTCGTGTGATGGCCTGGGCGGACCGGCGACCTACCGGCTATGGGGCACCTCGGCCGACGGCAAGGGCGAGCCCGGCCAGACCAACGCGGTCAGTCACGGCTGTCCACCGGCACGGTTCAGGAACGTCACCGTCCTCAACACGGGAGCGGCGTAATGTTGAACCGCGAAGACGCCCTCAAGATCTGCGAAACCGTGCTGGCGCACGCCAAGGCCGCCGGCGCTGAAGACGCCATTGTTTCGGCGCAGAGTTCGGTGGAATCGCACGCGCGATTCGCCGACAACCGCATCACGACCAGCGGCCGCTCCGAGGATGTCGGCATCACGGCCACGGTGTGGGTGGGCCGCCGCCGCGGCGCCGCCACCGGCAACGACGCCAGCGCGGATGCGCTCAAGAAGCTGGCGGATGAGGCGGTGCAGATTGCCCGCGTTTCGCCAGTGCACCGCGAGTACGTGCCGACGCCGGGTGTGCTCGAGTACGCCGAGAGCCGCGCGTTTGTCGCGGCCACGGCGGATCCCGATCTCGCCGCGCGCGCCAAGGCACTGGACGGTGTGTTGACCGCGTGCCGAACCGCCAAGGTCACCGGCGCCGGCTTCCACACCGCCCGCGCCTCGGCCACGGCCGTGGCGACAGCGAACGGCAACCGCCGCTACTTCCGCAACAGCGAAGGCGGGCTGAGCATCACCGCCCGCACGCCCGATGGCACCGGCTCGGGCTACTACGCCGGCGACAGCTTCGACCTGTCGAAGCTGAACGCGCAGCACATCGCCGAACAGGCTGTGGGCAAGGCCGTGCGTTCGCGCGAGCCGAAGCCAATCGAGCCCGGCGTGTATCCGGTGATCCTCGAGCCGCAGGCGGTCTCCGATCTTGTCGGCTCGCTGACCAACGCCTTTGACGCGCGCACGGCCGACGAGGGCCGCAGCGCGTTTTCCGGCAAGGACGGCAAGACGCGGCTCGGCGAGGCCATGTTCAGCGAGCGGCTGAATCTCTACAGCGATCCGATGCATCCCGACATGCCGGCGGCGCCCAGCACAGGCGACGGGACGCCCGCCACGCGCGTGTCGCTCATCAAGGCGGGCGTGGTCGAGAATCTTGTGTACTCGCCATTCTGGGCGCAGGAGAAGAAGCGCGGCGCGACGCCCGGCCCGGTCAACTACATCCTCGAGAGCACGCAGGCGCCCACCTCGATCGACGACATGATCAAAAGCATGGCGCGCGGGCTGCTGGTGTCGCGCTTCTGGTACGTGCGCCAAATCGACGGCCGCTCCATCATGCTGACCGGCCTGACGCGCGACGGCCTGTGGTGGGTCGAGAAGGGTCGTATTCAGTATCCCGTGCGCAACCTGCGCTTCAACCAGAGCGTGCTGGCCATGCTGGCGCCGTGGAATGTCGAGGCGATCGGCGCGCCGGAACGGCGATCGCCGCTGATGGTGCCGGCGCTGAAGCTGTCAGGGTTCGCGTTTACCTCGATTTCAGATGCGATCTAACACCGGTGGAGGCTGTCGGCGCGCCGCCCGTTTTACAGGAGGTCAGGAGATAAAGAGTTAGGGCTCTTTAACTCCTTAGATCTAGCTGCTGGTGACGGATCCGGAATAAAATCACCATCTTCCAGCGGCCGAGTTAGCATCCGCTTCATACGCATTTCAGATTGTTCGAGTGTCACCAGGGATTGGTAGTGGGATGAACGAGATCGCGTGGTTGGCGTTTGGCGCGGCGGTGGGGGGCCTGGTGCAGGGCATCTCTGGATTCGCCTTCGCGATGGTCGCCATGGCGATCTGGGTGTGGGGCGTGGACCCGGCGCTGGCCGCGGTGATGGCGGTGTTCGGCGGCCTCACCGGCCAGATCATCTCCGTCATTCGGGTCCGGCGCGGCTGGCATCTCGATTTGTTGTGGCCCTTCGTACTGGGCAGCGCCATCGGCATCCCGATTGGCACCCGGATTCTGCCGATGCTCGACGCCAATCGCTTCAAGCTCGTGCTCGGCTCGCTGCTGGTGGTGTGCTGCTCGGCGATGCTGGCCACCGACAACCTGCCCCATTTCAAGAGGGGCGGCCGCCTGGCCGACGCCTTTGTCGGCCTGCTTGGCGGCGTGATGGCGCCGCTCAGCGGCTTCAGCGGCCTCGCGCCGGCACTGTGGTGCACGCTGCGCGGCTACACCAAGGACGCGCATCGCGCCGTGTTGCAGAACTTCAACCTGATCGTGCTCGCGGCGACCTTCGCATCCCTCGTGTGGTCGGGCCGCGCCCACACCGGCCTCTTGCCGCAGATGGGCGTCGTCGCCGGCTCGCTCGTCATCCCCTCGATCTACGGTTCGAAGGTCTACATCGGCATGAGCCCGGTGGCCTTCAAGCGCGGGGTGCTGTGGCTGTTGCTCCTGGCCGGGCTACTGATGCTGACATCGTCGCTGCGGACCATGATCGGCTAGCGTGACCCGCCGCGGCCCTGGCGCAGGCGGCCGGTCGCGCGGTGCGCCCGGGCCAGGGGCCCACGCGTGCGAATCGCGCGCAGCAATTCGATGCCGCCCTCGCCCATGACGAACCGGCCATCGACTTCAAACCAATACTTGACGCGAAGTTCGAGCATCGGCAGTTTGACCGGGCGGGATCGCGGAGGCGGCATTGGTAGGCAATTCTAGTTCGTATGTTTCGCTAAACCGTTTGACCGGGCGCAACCGCAGCCGGGATGCTGAGCCGGATGCCCGACACGCCTGCGCAGACACCCACGCTGAGTTCTCTGGCTGTCGTCATCACGCGCGACAGCAACTTGACCTTCGGCGGCGGCACGGCCACCTCCGAAGTGCTGCGCCGGTCGCTGACGAAACGGGGCTGGATCACCGATGAGGACCATCGCCGGATCTTCGCGCTGTCGCGCCTGACGCCAGGCACCAATCTCCTCGCCTACTGCACCGGCATCGGGTGGCTCACGCGCGGCGTGGCCGGTGCCTTGGTCGCGTGGCTGGCCTCGTCACTGCCCTCATCCATTCTGAGCCTGGGCGTCAGGGCCTCGTACGAGTGGCTGGCGGCATCGCCGTCACTCGCGGTGGCCGTGCTGGTCGCGATGACTATCGCCGTCGCCCTGCTCGTGTCCAGTGCCTGGCACCTGGCGAAGCCCTTCCTGCGATGGCCCATGGCCGGCCGGTCGGCGGCCATCATGTTGGCCGCCGTCGTTGCGGTCGTGGCCGGACTGACGCCGATCGCAACCCTGCTGGTCGCGGCGGCGGCCGGCGCGCTCTGGCCCAGGCCGGCATGAGCGCCGTAACGCTCTACCTGATCCTGCTGAAGGCGACCCTTGCCTCATTCAGCGGATTCGGCTCGCTCCCGCTCGTCCGTGCCGACCTGGTCGTGCATCGGCAGGTACTATCGGACGACGAGCTGAACCGCGCCGTGCTGGTGGCGCGAACCACCCCCGGCCCGATGGGCGTGTATATCGTCTGTGTCGGGTATGAGGTGGCCGGGTGGACCGGCGCGATCGCGGGCTGGCTGGCGCTCGCGACGCCCGCGATCTTGATCCTGCCCCTCGCGGGTGTTGCCTCCCGCATGCTCGGACACCCGCGAGTCCGGGGCGCGCTTGACGGACTCATCCTCGCCAGCGCTGTCCTAATCGTTGCCGCCGGTGTGCCGTTGGTTCGCGACCTGGTCGCCCGCTGGGTCGCGTTGACTGGCTAAAGGCGCCTATTTCCCCATTGCCTTGTTGATGGCGTCGAGCGCGGCCGACAGGAACACGCTGCCGGCTGCGACGCGGTCGCCGTCGGGCCGGCCGGGTTCGAGCGTCACGATCGGCGCCACCAGAGCGTCACCGAGCTTGCGCGCAATCGCGTCGCCCATCACCTTGAGGATGGAGGGAATCCCGAAGACCACCTGAATTGCCGGCCGCGACCTCCGCGGATGTCGGGCAACGCGCGGACGCGTTGCCGCCATCCTAATCGGGACGCGGGAAATCGCGCCTCGTTCGCCGGATTGCGCTGTCGTAGGGCGCCCCTTTATGGGGCGCCAAGGACTGAGACGCGCGATTTCGATGATCGAAATCGCGCGTGCAATCCGTCTCACTCGACACGATTTCGGTGACACCCAACCGCGTCCCTCCAGTCGGCCGCGCCCGGCAACACAGGTGGTCTTCGGGATGGTCACGCGCCGATTACCGCGAGCGGCCAAACAGTATCCCGCGAGTACCGTTTTAATCATGCAGTGCTTCGCCAACACTCTCACACTCGAATCCGAGTGGAACGATGCGATCAGAAGGGTCGAAGCCGCCCGTCCCAACCTTCCGTTTCGGGAGTTGTTCTTGATTGAGAGTACTAACGCCTACACCGCAACGATCTGGGGTGACCGTTCGAGGCCACGCCGGAAACATCGTAAGCCACGACCTGGCTAGACACGCTGGACAGGCGAACAGCAAGCCATCGAGAATCCCGCCCGGATTGCCGGGCGGGACCGACTGGAGGGACGCGGTTCAAAGTTGCCGAAACCGCGTCGAGTGAGACGGATTGCACGTGCGATTCCGTCACAGACCAGGCCGCAAATCGGAATCGCGCGTATCAAGGAGTGCCGCAATCCGGCGAACGAGATGCGGTTTCCCGCGTCACTCCCGTGTCGGTCACGACCGGCGATCCGGGCGGGATTCGACTGGTCCAGCCGGCACCCCATAAAGGGGCGCCCTACGGAGACACGAAGTAACAATCGGCATTAGGCCTGATGCGAATTCTGCCCGCCGACGACGGTGCGCACAATCTGGATGTCCTTGATCTTCTCCGGATCGACCGTGTGCGGGTCGTTGGCCAGCACCACGTAGTCCGCGAGCTTGCCGGCCGTGATCGAGCCCTTGATCGCTTCTTCGCCTGACGCCCAGGCGCCGTTGTAGGTGTTGACCGCAATCGCCTCGCTGACGCTGATGCGCTGGTTGGCGCCCCACACCTTGCCGTCCCAGCCCTTGCGCGTGACCATGCCCTGGATGCCCATCAGCGGCGCGAACGGGCCCGGGTAAAAGTCGGAGCCGGCGCACGCGTAAATGCCGGCATCGAGCAGCGAGCGGAACGCCATGGCGTTCTTCATGAACTCTTCGCCGTAGTAGACGAACTTGTCCGGGTTGTAATACGCGTAGGTCGTGAACAGGGCCGGCACGGCGCCCATCGCCTTCATCCGCGCGACGAGCGACGGATTGACCATGGTGCAGTGCGTGATCTTCGGCCGCGCGTTGGCCCGCGGCAGCAGCTCGAGGGCACGCTCCATCGCCGTCAGGTACATGTCGATCGCCACGTCGCCGTTGGCGTGGCAGTTCACCTGGATGCCGGCGCGATGCACCCGCTCGACCCAGGCGTTCAAGGTGTCCTGCGTCTCGGTGACGTTGCCCTGGTAGGGCGGCGTCACGCCGGGATACGGCGTCGACAACGCCATCGTCCGCTCCGAGAAGGAGCCATCGACGGTGTGTTCGGAGGTGGCGCCGAACTTGATCCAGTCGTCGCCGAAACCGCTGTGCATGCCGGCCTCGATCATCGCTTCGAGGGCCCGGCCGCCGGTTTCATAACTGACACGATGCCGAAGGTCACCCCGGGCGCGGACGTCCTGGATGGCCCGCAGGTCGCCGCCCTGGTGATGCACGGTGGTCAGCCCGTAGCGCGCGAACTCCCGTGAAATGTGCGCCATGCCGTCGCGGGCGCGTTGTTCGCGCTCCGCGGCCGTGAAGCTTGGGCGCGTCCCGACCTTGTTGAAGGGCGCCGAGGCGCGATCGGTGACCCGGCCGGTCAAGTTACCGGCCGCGTCCTTGTCGTACGTTCCGCCCATGGGGTTGGGCGTGTCCTTGGTGACGCCGGCCAGCGCGAAGGCCTTGCTGTTATAGAAATAGGTGTGGCCGCCGCGGTGGCGCACGATCACCGGATGCTCCGTTGACACTTCGTCGAGGTCGCGAATGGTCAGCTGCCGCTTGTCGCTGACCTTGGTGTCGTCGAAGAAGTGCCCTTCCACCCACGTTCCCGCCGGGGTCTTCGCCGCGCGGTCGCGCAGCTTGCCGATTACGCTGCGGATGCTGACAAACTCGACCTCGAAGGGATTGCCCACCAGCACTTCGTTCAGCAACGTCTCGCCAACCGGGTGGCAATGGCAGTCGATGAACCCAGGAACTACGGTCATGCCCTTCGCATCGAAGGTCTGCGTGTTCCTGCCGGCCAGGTTCCGGATGTCGCCGGTGGATCCGACGGCCACGAATCGGCCGCCCGACACCGCCAACGCCTCGGCCCGCGGCGCGCGCGCGTCCATGGTGTAGACGGTCGCGTTGATGACGATGAGGTCCGGACTGGATCCACCGCTGACGGCCTGCGGTGTTCCTTGTGCGGCCTCGGCGGCGGCCGCCAATTCCGGCGCCCCCGCGATCGCGGCAACGGCGGCACTGGAGGCGTTGATGAACTGACGGCGACTCGGGCGAGTGGGCATCATGACGCGGCGATTCTATACGCATTTGACCGTTCTACCGGGACCGGGCAGAATGGGTTTGTGCGTCGCCTGCTCATCCTCGCGATCGGCCTGTCCGCCCTGCTGTGGACGGTTGCCGCGATGTCCGGCGTCGGGAATGTGGCGTCCCCAGATGTGGCGTCCGGCTTTAGCCGGACCAATGTAGCGTCCGGCTTTCATGTCCACCGTAGCCTTGACGAAGGTGGAAGCCGGACCTCAGCGACGGCCGATCCGGACGGCCCCAGCCAGGCCGACCTCAAGTGGCGCACCCAGCAGCACACCATCGGCGTCGTCACCGAATCCATCTGGAAGTCAGCGCTGGTACACGTGGAGCTCGGGGCCACGCGCGCGGCGCACTCCAGTGACACGGTCCTCGCCTTCAGCTCGCCCGATCCCCCGCTCTCGTCAGTCCCGCACTACCTGCGCCATACGCCGCTCCTGATCTGATCCGACACCGTTAGTTCGCGGTCACGCCCTTCGACCTCGCTCAGGGCGAGCAACTACAGGTGTCTTCGTTTGGACAGGAGGATTCGTTATGGCTACGTCTCGTTTCGGCGTGAGCACGCGCAATCGCGTGCTCACCATCATTGCTGTCATTGCTCTTTCACTCTGGGCCGTCTATCCGATCCAGAACTCGCTCAAGCTCGGTCTCGACCTGAACGGCGGCGTGCAGCTGGTGCTGCGCGTCAAGGCCGACGAGGCCCTGGCCCGGCAACCGCAGGCCGGCGTCACGCCCGACGACATCGTCGAGCAGGCCCTGCGCACCGTGGAGCGCCGGGTCAACGAACTGGGTGTCGCCGAACCGGTGATCCAGCGCTACACCGCGGCCGACCAGATCCTGGTGGAGTTGCCGGGCGTGTCGGATGTCGATCGCGCCAAGCAGATCATCAAGTCAACCGCGCAGCTGCGCCTGACGCTGGTCGAGCAGGGACCGTTCGCCACCCGCGAGGCGGCACTGCTGGCCTTCAACCACGCGCTGCCATCGGAACTGGAACTGCTGCCCGGCACCGCCGGGCTCGAGGAGCCAGGCGAGCCCGACACCACGCTCTTCTACATCGTCCGCCGCGTGCCAGCAGTCTCGGGCATTGATCTGCGCAGCGCCAGGCATTCGCTCGATCAGAACAACCGGCCGGCGGTGGGCTTCACGCTCAAGCCCGACGCGGCGCGGCGGTTTGGGGAGTTTACGGCCGGTCACATCAACCGGCCGCTCGCGACGGTGCTCGACAACCGCGTGACGTCGGTCGCGACCATCGAGTCGCGCATCGATGACGAGGGTCAGATCTCGGGCGTCAGCCGCGAGGACATGATCCAGCAGGTGATCCACCTGAACTCGGGCGCGCTGCCGGCCGACCTGGAGTACGTCGAGGAGCGCACCATTGGCGCCAGCCTCGGCGCCGCCTCCATTCGCGCCGGCGTCCTGGCCTCGCTCGGTGGATTGAGCCTCGTCCTGGTGTTCCTGCTCGGCTATTACCGCCTGGCCAGCCTCAACGCGCTGACGTCGGTGGGGTTGAACCTGCTGATCCTGCTGGCGTTGATGGCCTACATCCCGGTCACGCTCACGCTGCCGGGGATCGCCGGGTTGATCCTGACCATTGGCATGGGCGTGGACTCGAACGTGTTGATCTTCGAGCGGATCAAGGAGGAGCTGGCCGCGTCGCAGGCCCCGCGGGCGGCCGTCAGGGCGGCGTTCAGGCGCGTGTGGCTCACGCTGGTTGACACGCACGTGACCTCGCTCGTCGCGGCGGCGTTCCTGTTCCAGTTCGGCACCAGCGCCATTCGCGGCTTCGCGACCACGCTGGCCATTGGCCTGCTGGCCAACGTGTTCACGGCGGTGTTCGTGTCGCGGACGATGTTCGAGGTGGCGCTGCACAATAAGCGAGGTGGCGGCCGCCTGAGCATTGGCACGTCGCAACTGTTCGCCAACACCCGCGCCAACTTCACGCGGTGGCGCTGGCATGCCGTGGCCTTCTCACTCGCGCTGGTCCTCGCGGGCGGAGCGGCAGTCGCCACCAAGGGGCTCCCGCTCGGCATCGACTTCACCGGCGGGACGCTGGCGGTGGTGGAGTTCGCGCAAGACGGCGTGACCGAGGAGCAGGTGCGGGCGGCGGTGGCGCCCTTGCCGGGCGACGAGGTCGTGCAACGCTACGGCGCTGAGGCCGATCGGCAGTTCATGATCCGATTGCCACTGGCCTCGTCTGGCGAGGGCGCGCTGGAAGCCACGGTCCAGCAGATCCGCGAGGCGTTGGACACTGCGGGCCTGCCGGCGTTCACCTTCCAGAAACGGGACCTGGTCACCGCCATGATCGGCGAAGACCTGCAGCGCCGCGGCGTCTACGCGGTGGCGGCCTCGCTGGCCGCCATCGCACTCTATATTGGCGTCCGGTTCCGCTTTGCGTTTGCCGTGGGCGCGATTGCCGCGACCCTGCACGACGTGCTGGTCACCCTCGCCTGCCTGTCGCTGGCCGGCTACGACCTCACGCTGAACGTGGTCGCGGCGCTCTTGACCATCATTGGCTACTCGGTCAACGACACCATCGTGATCTTCGACCGCGTGCGCGAGAACGCCAGGCAGCAGCCGGCGCAGGCCCTCGACGAGGTCGTCAACCTGAGCGTGAACCAGACCCTGTCGAGGACCGTGATCACGGCCGGCACGACCTTTCTCTCGGTCGCGGCGCTCTACGTGTTTGGGGGTGAGGCGCTGCAGGGGTTCGCGTTCACCATGCTCGTGGGCATCGTGGCCGGCACCTACTCAACGGTGTTCATCGCCTCGGCGATCGCGATTCTGCTCAGTCAGCGTTCGCGCGGGCCGGCGGGTTTGCGTTCGACGGCGCGGAAGCCGCGCAGCATGTTGGTGAGCGAGTAGTTGCCTTCGTGGCAGGCGAATTCGTAAATCCTCTCGCCCGATCGCGTCATGGTCAACTCCCCTTTCCAGGGTTGGGTGAACGCGGTCGGGTTGTCGATCTCGAACTGGTACAACAGGGTGTCGGCGTCAAACAGGCTGAAGCGCTCGATGATGCGCAGGTTGCGGTCCCAGCCGAAGTTGCCGCCGGCATCACCGTAGAAGCCACCACCATCGTCGAAATTGGTGGTGTCCACGACCAGGGTGTTGCCCTCCCAGCGCCCGATCGAGTCGCCCATGGTCGAGCGGATTCGGGAGGGCCGGTGGCCGCGGCCATCGACGTGGATGATGCGCGCGTCGTGAATCATCTCCGCATGCACCATCACGGCGGCGTCGGTCTGCACGATCTGGTAGTTGCTGTTGTAGGAGTACGGCAGCATGGGCGGCCCGGCGGTGAGAAACGACAGGCAACGATCCTGGAGGCCGAGATCTTCGGGGTTCTCGAACCGCTTTAGTGCGTCGAGCTTGCGGCGCTTGACCTCGGCCGCTGCCGGCGTGAGCGCAGGAATGCGGCCGTCAGCCGGTTCGGTGATGATCGAGGTTCGCCGCGTCTTGACGACGCTGGTCCCGAACTCGCGGTAGAACGTGTTGTAGGTTCCGGTGCCGGTGCGCTTGGCGCCCGGTGCCGGCTCCTCGTTCCGCCGCGCGAAGTCGCGTTCCCACTTGGCCGACTCCTCAGCCGTGAAGAACGGTTTGTCCTTCAACTCGCGCGGGCGCTCGAGCGGCGTCGCAGTGGCCGAGTTCCAGATGCCCTCGAAGTTCGGACGCCGGTCCAGGTTGCCACGCTGGCCCGCCACCAGCACAGGGGCGATCACGAGGAGGGCCGTCAACCGAAGCAGGAACGTCATTGGACCGATTCTAGATGGTCAGGCATGCGTATCGGAAGTACACGTGCGTGTAGAAATTGCTGCCTTGTTCCGCAGGCCCACATCGACGGATTAACAATTCGCGCCACAAGTGCCGTTGACCAAGTTGGCAACGCAATTGCTAGGCCAGAGGTGTTACCCCAGAAAGCCTCGGACGCATGTCTTTCAACAGCGAATGCCTCTCCACTGATTCTCGCGAGGAGTTCTGCCTCGCGCTCAAAGCCGCCCGCGAGGGCAAGGGCATCACCCTCGACGAGATCGCGGACACGACCAAGATCCCGGCTTTCATGTTTGCGGCCCTCGAACGCTGCGACCTGAGCCGCTGGCCCAAGGGTTTCTTCCGCCGCTCGTTCTTTCGCGACTACGTGCAGATGCTGAGCTTGCCGGTGTCCGAGGCCTGCGCGCAGTTCGCGCGACTGTTTCCTGATGACGACGGGGTCGCGCCCACGCCGCCGACCGAGGTGAAGCCGGACCATGCGTCCGCTGCTTCCGCCATATGGCGGCGGATTGCGGACGGGGTCACGAGGGCCTTCGGGAGAATCGCCGAGAGTACGGCTGAGCCGCCGCAAGAGGAACCGCAAGAACGCCAGTGGATCACCGATGCGCGCCGCGTCGGACCCGCGCGGGCGCGAGAGTTCCGCGTGCGCATCAAGCTGCCGCGATAGGCCTACGGTCACCTGAAATCAGCTCACGAGGTATTTCTTTGGTTGCCGCTCGGCTTCCAGGTGGCCGACCGGGTCGGCAGGTCACACGCTGGCGGTTACTCGCAGCAGATCTTGGTTCACGAGCGCTCCGTCCTGCGCATCCGCCACCCTGAGGCAGTGGCCGACATCGAGATGATCCGCGCCGAGCAAGTCGACGGCGCCTACGGAGCCAGGTTTCGACGAAGTTGGCGGCGATGCACAACTTCACGAGTTCACGCGGCGCGTGGCCGGCGCCGTGGCGAGGTGGCGCACGTGATGGACCGCACCGACCCAGAGACCCACAATTACCATGGCCATCGCCTGATGCGCCACCGCGAAGCCGACCGGCACGAAGAGGACGAGTGTCAGGACGCCAAGCGCGTATTGTGCCGCGGTCGCCCACAGCAGCACGACGCTGAAGGTTATCGACGTGCGGTCCATCGACAGTTGCCGGAAGCCACGGCGCAGCAGGTACGCCGCGACCACCAGGACGGTGCCGATGACCCGGTGCAGCCACTGCACACCCGATGGCTGCTGAACCAAGTCGAGCGCGGCGGGGCTCGATGTCCAGTGCGTGAACGGCACAAGCGCACCGTCCATCAGCGGGAAGGTGTTGAACACGAGGCCTGCCTTCAGACCGGCGACGAAGGCGCCCCAGACGATTTGCAGGCCAAGCAGACCTCCCACCGCGATCAGGGCGCGGCCGGCGCGCCTGCGTGCCACCGCCGCGACCGCCGGCCGCGTGACGCCAAGACTCAGATCGCGAATCAGCCAGATGCACTGCCCGAAAATGGCCAGGGCGAGGAACAGATGCGCGGCCAACCCGTAGTGGCTGACACTCGGCCGGTCGATCAGTCCGCTTTGGACCATCAGCCAGCCGACCATCCCCTGCGTGGCACCGAGCGCGAAAAGCGCGAGTGCGCGCCAAGCGAGCGGGCGCGTGATCGTGCCCGAGAGCCAGAAGAACGCGAACGGAACCAGGAAGACCAGCCCGGTCAGACGTGCGAGGACACGATGCAGGTACTCCCAGAAGAAGATCCGTTTGTACTCCGCCAGCGTCATGTGAGGTCGCAACTGCCGGTACTCGGGAAACTGCTGGTAACGTTCGAAGTTGTCGACCCACTCGGACTGACTGAGCGGTGGGACCACGCCGACGAACGGCCGCCAGTCGACGATCGACAGGCCCGAGTGCGTCAGGCGCGTCACGCCGCCGACGGCGAGAACCAGAAACGTCATGGCCGCGATGGTCCCGAGCCAGTGGCGGATCCGGCGGCGCGCCGATTCCGGCAGGCGGAGGCGCCAGTCGTCATGCGGCTCCTCGACCACCTCACTGTTCAGACGGCCGCGATGCGGTGGGATCTGCGGGTGCCGGGCCGCTGCGCTGCCAGAGCCGCCGTCTTGAACTGCGTCAAATGCAGACATCAACGTCGACCAGGATCAGGGAAAAAAGGGGGAGCGGCCCTTGCGGTTCCACGTCTTATTCAAGATGGAAACTGGCGCCGCTCCCGAACGAGGCAGAGCATCTGCCAAGACCGTACTCCGGCACGGGGCTTGCCGGTATGACGCCCGTCATACGGACACCGGCGTGCCAGGCGCCGCAGCCGGCAGCAGCAGCCAGCCCCAAGGAGACCACGATGGCACAGTGCCCTTGTCGCACGTCCAGGCGCCATCTGCTATGACGGCGGTCATACCTCGGGTGGCGTCGCAACCCTACGCTTCAGATCATGCGAAGTCTGTACCTGGCGTCGGTGTGGCTCCACATTCTGGGCGCCATGACCTGGGCGGGAGGAATGACGATCTTCGTACTCGCCGTGATGCCGTACTTCCGCCGCCGCACTGAAGCGGAGCGGGCTGAGTTCCTCGCCTGGTTCGGCCGGCGCTTCCGTGTCGTTTCCTGGTGGTGCCTCGCGATCCTGCTCGTGACCGGTGTCTTCAATCTGTGGGCACGCGGCGTTCAGCCCGGCGACTTCCTCAGGCCACAGTGGCGCTCGACGATGTTCGGCCATCTCGTCCTCGTCAAGCTGACCCTCGTGGCCGTGGCCGTCGCGATCACCGTCCTGCACGAGCGTCCGGGTTCGCGGGCCTACGCCCGCTGGATGGGTCGCGCCTTGCTCGTCATCGCCGTGGTCATCGTCGGCCTGGCGGTGGGCCTGGTGCGAGCGTCATGATGAGCAGGTGTTTCATGCTGGCCCTGTCGGTGCTGGCGGGTGTCGGCTGCATGTCTGGCAGCCAGGCCTTCACGACACAGACGGTCGCCAGTTCCGAGGTCGAGGGCGGCGCCTGGTTCGAGCAGTCGGGGTGCACAGCCTGCCACTCCGTGTCGGCCTACCGGATCGTGAACCCGGCTGCGCTGGCGCCCGATTTGTCGCTGGCCGTCGAGAACGTGCCGCGCCGATTCGGCGTGCCGCTCGAGCAGTTCCTGCGCGCGCCGACCGGCACGATGGCAATGGTGCTCTCGAGTCGCATTCCGATGACCGATGAGCAGCGCACCCTGGCCATCGACCGGCTGAAAGAAGCCCACCGCCGGCATCAGGAGTCGGCCGGCGCGGTGCGGCCGGTAGCCGGCCACTGAGCGGCCAGGCGTTTCGCGCTACAGAGAAGACCTGAGTCTCCCCTGCAGCGGATCTGCCTATGCCAGCGCCTTCCCGTACAACGCGAGCAGGCGGCTCCACGCGCGCTCTGCCAGTGGCTCGTTGTAGACCTGCGAATCCGGCGGGCACCAGCCGTGGGCGGCCTGGTACACCTCGATCTCCGCGGCCAGCTTGGCCTGGTCGAACGTGTCCTTCAACACGGTCTTGTCGTTCGGCCGCTGCTTGTCGTCGTTCTCGGCGATGGCGATCAGGAACGACGCCTTCGTGGCGGCCGCCAGCAGATGCGGGCTGTTCGGGCCGCTCTTCTCGTTGACGAGCCCGCCGCCGTGGAACGACGCGACCGCGCCAATGCGATCGGGCACCGCCGCGGCCGTGTGGAACGACATGGGGCCGCCCATGCAGTAGCCCTGCACGCCGACCTTCCGGTTCTTGTTCACCTGCGGCTGCGCGTCGAGCCACGCGACGAACGCCTTCGCATCCGTCATATCCGTGTCGGCGCTCATGCCTTTGCGGAACGCCATCATCTCCTTGATCGGCGTGGCGCCCGTGGCCGTGGGTTTGCCAGTCCGATAGAACGGGTTGACCACGAGCACGGAATACCCGGACCCGGCAAGGCGCTTGCCCATGGTCCTCATCGCCGGACGGAGCCCGAAGATGTCGGGCCAGAGCAGCACGGCGGCTCCCGTACCGGACGCGGGATGCACGAAGTACGCGTCGCAGGTGCCGTCCGGCGTCCTGATTTCAACTTCCCGCTCGCCGGTCGCCTGCGCGTTGGCGAGCTGCGGCAACGCCATGACCGCGCCGGCGGCGAGTATCACGCCGAACTGCCGCCTGGTGACCAGCCCCCTGGCCTCGTACTCCGCCACACTCTCCGCAAAATGGTCCTTATCGCACATGTCGGCTCCTCATCGTCTTCATGAACACGGTGGACGTGCAGCCAATACATACACCAGAAGTCGGGTTGAGTGCGGCCAGCAAAGGCGATAATCGTCGCAACAGATGAAATACTCCTTCGTTGTTACTGTCCTGCTGGCGTCGGTAACTATCGCCGCCGGCCGCCAGCCGCAATTCAAGTCCGGCGTTGAAGTCGTCTATCTCGATGTCACCGTCCAGGCGCCGGATGGTTCGATCGTTCGCGGCCTCGCGAAAGACGACTTCCTGATTTACGACGAAGAGGTGCCCGAGGAGGTGGCCGTCTTCTCGGCCGAGCCGGCGCCGATTAGTGTTGGTGTCTTGATTGACACCAGCGGCAGCATGACCGGTGAACGCATGGCCGCCGCGATTCGGGCCGCTGACGCGCTCGGGCGCTCGCTGCAGCCCGGCGACCAATGGAGCATCTCCACCTTCGACAGCACCCGGCGCACGATGATCACCTGGCGCCCGTACAGTGCGGGCATCGTCAACTCACTGAGAGCCATGCCGACCTCCGGCAGCACGGAACTATTCAAGGCCGTCAGGGAGATGGTGCCCTACATGAAGGAAACGCCGCATCGGAAGCGCGCGATGCTGCTCATGACGGATGGCATCGACAACTCGATCATCGCCGCCAGCCGCGACGGCCTGCGTGATCCCTTCGAGGCACCCGGCCCGCTCGAAGGTTCCGCCAGGGCGCAGACCGCGCTTCGCGAAGGCGAAGTGCTGCTCTACGCGCTCGGCGTCAACGTGGCGGGGCGAGCCGGCGCCGTGCACGTGCCGTCGCTGCAACGACTCGCCGAACCCACCGGCGGGTCCGTCATTATTGCGTCAACGATTCGCGAGGTGGAAGCGGGGGCGCAGCGGGTGGCCGAAGAACTGCGTCAGCAGTACACCCTGGGGTTCTATCCGCAGAACTCCGGTGACGGAACGTATCGACGCCTGAGGGTCACCACGAGGCATCCGGACCACCGCGTCCGCACGCGCGCCGGATATCTGGCAGCCAATTCGAAGTAAGCCTGGCGCCTACGGCCGCGCTTTTGCGAACGCGCCGAAACTGGCGAGCGTCGACACGGCAGGGTCGAGCAGGACCGCGGCCGGCTCGGTGGCGGCGGGAAAGCGCATGGTCGTTTCGCGGCCGTCGACAGCCATCTGACGTACGGCCGGGAGCCCGCCGGCCGCCGGCACCAGGCCGACGCCAAGGGACAGGCGGTACGGATCTGCCGCTTGCGTCTGCCGCACGGTGACCACCACTTCCCTTGCCGCGGCGTCGTAGCGCCACGTCCCGGACAGCTCGGGCACGCCGGCGCGGTTCAGCCATTGCCGGAAGAACCACGCCAGGTCCTGCCCGGACGTCTGCTCCATGACTTGCCGGAAGTCGTCGGTCGACGCCGTGGTGTTCATGTACCGACGGTAGTAGTCGCGAATGCCGCGCCAGAACGTCTCGGTGCCCACCTGCTCGCGCAGCATGTGCAGCATCCACGCGCCCTTCTGGTAGACGAGCCCGTTGGTGGGCTCGCGCGTCGCGTCGTCATGGTTGACGTGCACGATCGGCGTGTTCGGCAGGCTGGCTTCCAGCTTGAGCACCGTGGCACGGCTGCGGCGCAGGCCCTCGGCGAAGGCATCGCGCCCCTCGGCATGTTCGGTGTAGAGCAGCGTGAAGTACGTGGCGAAGCCTTCGCTCAGCCAGATGTCGTTCCAGTCGTTTTCGGTGACGGCATTGCCGAACCACTGGTGGGCCACTTCGTGGACCACCGGGCCGTTGCCGGCGGTGATGCCTTTCTCGCCGTAGAAGATGCTGCTGGCGTGTTCGGTGCCGCCGCCCATGCCCGCCGCCTCCACGTGCGCGAGCTTCTGGTACGCGAACGGGCCGACCCAGTCGGCATAGAACTCGAACGAGCGGCGCGCGTCCTTCTCGAACAGCGCGAAGCCCTTCTCGGCATCCTGCGGAAACACCCAGTACTCGAGCGGCACTCCGCGGACGAGGCCCTCATGCCTGACGGCAAAGCGGGCGACGCCGACGGCATAGAGCCACGACGAAATCGGCACGTCCTGCCGCCAGTGGGTACGGCGCTGTCCGCCCGGCAGATCCAGTTCTTCGACCAGGGCGCCGTTGGCGATGACCTGGTAGTCGGCCCGCGTCGTGATCAGGAACTCGCCGGTGGCCTTGTCGGCCACGTGGTCGATCATCGGCAGCCACTGCCGGGCGCGGTTGTACCAGTTTTCGCTGAAGGCGGTGCGGTCGCCGTGGATGTTGTTGATGAGACGCAGGCCATCCGCGGGAATGCCGCGATACGCGATGGTGAACGTCACGTCCTGCCCGGCGGCGAGGCCGGCCGGCAACGTCAGCCGGAGGCGATTATCACGGTGAGTGAACGGCACGGGCCCGGCCGGCGCGGTGACGCCGGCGACGGTCATGCCCTTACCGTCGGCGCGAGGAGTCGCAAGGTCGAGCGCCAGCTCGCGCAGGCCCGCGGTCAACACCCTGAAGGTGGCCGTCGTCTCGCCCTGGATCTCGTTTGAATCAGTGGTCAGCAGCGTGAGGCGAAACACGTAGTGACGGGCGTCGATGCCGGGCTGCCGTGGATAAGTATCGGCGCCCGCGCGGCTGCCCGCCACCAGCGTGAGCGCGAGAATTGCCAGAACGAGACGGATCCGGAGCGGCATCATCGGCCAATCATACGCGGTCGCCAAGATCGCTTGGAATCGGCCCAGACCCATGGCCCGAGGATAGCCGCCATTTTGCGGGTTTTCGTCGAAATCCTTGCGGCAACCGGCCCATCTGTCCTACGATGGGGGTTCTTCTCTTCACGAGAAGTCCTGCCTGTATTCCTCGGTAGCTCAATGGCAGAGCATCCGGCTGTTAACCGGAGGGTTGCTGGTTCGAGTCCAGCCCGAGGAGCCACTTGTTTTCAATAACTTACGATGTTCTGAGAGGGTAAGCGCCTGTTCGCTGTGCCCCTTTTTGTGCCCCCCTGCGTCGGATTCAATGATTTCGCAATCGACCATCAGCATTTCGACCGCGTTCATCTGGGCAACGTTGCCGATGTGGCAGTAGCGCTTTGCCATCCTTGCGGCAGTCGACGGACTCCAACCCAAGATGCTGGCGACGACAAGCAAAGGACTCCCGCCCTCAAGCATCCTGGTGGCGGCTGTGTGGCGCAGGTCGTGGAAGCGGCAGGTAACCCCGGCGACTCGCTTGGCCCTCTCCCACGCCTCCTTAAGGCTCTTGATCGGCATCGACGGATCGGCAGCGTATGCGTGAGCCACAGCGGAGTCACCAGAGACCCCGTATCGCTCCGAGGCGAATAGGTAGTGATCGGGCCGCTGCTCGGGAAAGCGTCCGTTCAGGAACTCAAGCACTGCCAAGGAATGATCATTGAGGGGGATCACTCGTCCGGTTCCCGCCTTGGTCTTGCTGTGGCGAACCAGCACCCGCCTTGCGGAGAGGTCAACGTCCCTCCACTGGAGGTCGAGAACCTCTCGATAGCGCATGCCGGTATTCAGCGCCACCACAACCGCCGGCAGCAGCACTAGTGAGCGACTGTCAGCACACGCCTTCAACAGCGCTTGCTCTTCACCTTCGACAAGTGCCTTGCCGTGGTCGTCGGTTGTCGCCAGCATGCGAACATCTGGCTGCAGATTCGCCCACAAACGGTGACGGCGAAGCACGGCGCGAACGGTTCCCACCTCCAGGTTGACGGTCTTGGGCGATGCGCCTTCGGCAAGCCTGATCCGCTGGTAGTCGGAGATGTTCTCGGGAGTGATATCCGTCAGGAGACGCGTGCCCAGAACCGGCCTCAGGTGCCCGATGCTGGTTCGCTCAATTCGGGAAGTCTTTGGCGACCACACCAATGATCGACTCTGCACCCACTGATCAGCGGCTGCGCTAAAGGTCAGTGGCACTTGTCGCTTCGGCAGACGGTGGAAACCCTCCTCCAACTCTCGCCGCCGCTGACCCTCTACCCGCCTAGCGAGACCCTTGGAGCTGGTCTTTGTCGATTCGCGAATCGTCGTTCCTGAGAACTTGATTCTGAACCACCACACACTACCGCGCCTAAAGAGCATTGGCTCTCTCCTCTGTGCACTAGGCTATTCCTCGGCTCGGAAAAGTACAAGCCTTGGAACAGAGTGAAGCCAGGCGCGAATAGGTCCCGCGGGCCCAGACGCTGGCGCGCGGGGCCTCGTCCGGCCTCAGTAGTACTCGCGGATGTACCCATACGCCTTCTCGAAAAGCGCGGTGTCCTGGTGCAGCTTGTACTTGAAAAGCGTCTTCCTCAGCGCAATCTTTACCTCGCGCTCGCCGGCATGCGTGTTCTGCCAACCGTCAAAACGCACCGCGCGGACGATCTCGTCAATGTCGTCGACGACCCGCTTCACCATGATCGGTGTCTCACCGTTCTTGGCCTGCTCGAAGAGCTCGGTCAGCGCCGCCTTGCCGCGGTCGATTTCTTCCGCGACCGGCGTCTCGCGCTCGAGTTTCACAACGTCCTTCGCCAGCTCGAGCAGTTCCTTGAGGAAATCGATGCTGACGAGCAGCCCCTGCTGATGTCGGTTCTTCAGGTCCTCCAGTCGCTCCGCCAATGCCTTGAACTTCGGGTTCCCGGCGTGCTTGCGCAGGCGGGCAGTCAGCTTGATCGTGACTTCCTTCGCTTTGCGGGTCGGATCCGGGACGCCGAGGACGGCTTCGAGCAGCTCAGCGTCCAGGACCAGCGTGTCCAAGTCATCGCGGACGGCCTCTACATGGACGTTCTGGTGGATCAGTTCGATGGTCTTCGCGCCGAGCCGGTGCCAGAGCAGCCGCCCGGTGCCAGTCGAGGGCTTCAGTGACTCGTACACCTGCGCGAGCCAGCGATAGTCCTTCTCGAACTGGGTCAGGACCGGATCGGGCGAGGCGGCCTCCCAGATGCGCGCGAGCACGCTGAAGTCGGCCGCGAAGGCGTCGCGGGTGTCGTTGGTCGGCAGGCACTCCTGCGCGGCGATGAGTCCCTCGTAGCCCTGCAGGGTGCGGTCGCAGCCGGCGAAGTACGCCAGGCACTTCTGCACCGCCCCGGGCAGTCTGCCGACGAGTTCGGCGATGTTCGACACCGCCTTCCGGACGCCCTCCTCGTCGAACTGCAGCGCCAGCGCCACATCGTCGAAGATGCCGAGGTAGTCAACAATCAGGCCGTGAGTCTTCTCCTCGCCGTATGGTCGGTTCGTGCGGCAGATGGCCTGTAGAAGCGTGTGGTCCCGGAGCGGCTTGTCGAGGTACATCGACTGGAGAATCGGCGCGTCGAAACCGGTAAGAAGTTTCGAGGTCACGACCAGTATCTTCAGAGGGTCCTTCGGATCGCGGAACCGGTCCAGAAGCTTCTCCTCGGCGTCCCGATCGCGGCGGTAAGGCAGGTAGGTTTCCTCGCCGCTGTTCACCGACATGACAATGTCTGACACCTCGGGCGGCAGGTGCCGGTCAAGTTCCTCCTTATACAGGACGCAGCTCTGACGGTCGAAGGTGACGACCTGTGCGCCGAAGCCATTCGGTGCAACTTTCTCCTGAAAGTGCTGTGCGATGTCGGCGCAGATTGCGCCAATGCGCGCCGGCGACTTCACCAGCACGGCCATCTTCGCGGCGGCCTTACCTAGCTTGTCGCGGTCCTCGTCGGTCAGGCCGGCGGTGAGCTCACGATAGGCCTCCTCGATGGCCTTTTGGTCGATGTGGAGCTCGACGAGGCGCGGCTCGAAGTGGAGCGGTTTGGTGGCCCCGTCGCGAATGGAGTCCTCGAAGCCGTAGCGGCTGATGTAGCCACCTTCGTCCTCGTCTGCGCCGAACGCATAAAAGGTGTTCTTGTCGGCGCGGTTGATCGGCGTGCCGGTCAGGCCGAACAGGAACGCATTCGGCAGCGCATCGCGCATCTTGCGTCCGAGGTCCCCTTCCTGGGTGCGATGAGCCTCGTCCACCATCACGATAATATTTCCGCGGTCGTTGAGGATGCCGTCCGCCTCGGCAAACTTGTGAATCGTCGTGATGATGACCTTGCGGGCATCCTTCCCGAGCAGATCCTGCAGCTCCCTCCGGCTCTCGGTCCGCACCAAGTTGGGCATGTCCGCAGCGTAAAAGGTGCCAGAGATCTGGCTGTCAAGATCGATCCGGTCCACCACCACCAGCACCGTCGGATTCCTTAGGGCCGGATGCAGGCGGAGCTTGCGCGCGGCAAAGAGCATCAGGAGCGACTTCCCCGAGCCTTGGAAATGCCAAATCAGGCCCTTACGGGGCTGGCCTGCGACGACTCGCTCGATGATCTTGTTGACGCCGTCGACCTGCTGATAGCGGGCGATGATCTTGATCCGCCGCTTTCCCTTGTGAGTGGCATACGCGGTAAAGTTGGCGAGCAGGTCGAGCACCACGCCGGGGCTGAGCATCGAGCTGACCGCCTTCTCCACCTGCGCCATCGCCGGAAGAGAGTCGTCATCTTCAACCCGCCACGGTCCCCACAGATCGACCGGCATGCCCACCGCGCCGTAGCGATACTCCTTGCCCTCGGTCGCGACCGAGAACACGTTCGGCACAAACAACTCGGGGACGTTCTTCTCGTAGTCGTCGTGCACCTGCAGCGCCCCGTCGAGCCAGCTCTGGCTGGAACGCACCGGCGTCTTGGCTTCAATCAAGACGAGCGGGATGCCGTTGACCAGCAGCACGAGGTCAGCGCGCTTCTCCGTCTTGCCGGCGCGGAAGATGAACTGCTGGGTGACGACGAACTGGTTCTGTTCGATGTCGTCGAAGTCGATGAGGCGGAGGGTGACGTGCTCGCCATTGTCACCGAAAGGCATCGAACGCTCGCCCAAGAGCCAGGCAACGAACTCCTCGTTGGCCTTTACGAGGCCACTATCACGAACGGTCATGACGATCGCCCGCAGGCGATGGAGCACGTCATCTACGCGGTCGGGCTGAGCGGCAATAGAGGGGTTAAGCCGGATGAGTGCCTCGCGCAGCTGGTCCGCAACGAAGACCTCCTGCGGCTGACGCGCGAGATACACGGCGCTCAGGAAGTGCCATCCGAGGCCACTGATCCGACCATTCTGTCGCGCCAGCCCAGGCCCGACAGCGGTGTGATGCGTTAGGCCGCCGCAGAGGCGGTCACGAAAGAATGCTTCGACGGTATTGCTCTCATTGAAACTACTCATCTCGAGCTCCGACGGTTCGCTTCATGATCGACACTATGACTCTCGCCAGCGTCGCTTTCCGGAGGTTACCAGCCTTGGCAGCAGCCGTGCACAAGCGAAGAGATTTCCCAACGTCCTCCTGTACCTGGAGTGGCGGGATCATCAGTTCGTGACTGCGGATATCTTGGCCGTTTACCTTCCAAATTCCGTTCGATGACTTCGCGCGGGAGAGGAGCCGCGCATGTACCGACGGGTGGTTCCATTGGGCAATCAAATAGTCGCCTACAACGCGGGAGGGATCGAATCGCATTCGGATCAGAAGGTCGGGATAGATCAGGTCGTCGTAGCTCTCGCTGGCCTGCCCAACCCGCGCCACAAGCTGTCGATTTCCGTTTCCCCGGACAGCGAAGATGTCGTTTTTACGAACAAGGTATGGCGAAGCTTGTTCTGGTGTGAGATCTATGAATTTCCGGTGATTGGTCGGATCGAAAACGCCGTGGGATACGGCCCCGATACTCACGGTATGGAGCCCAAGGTCGCCCGTGCTGGCCTTCGGCGACAACCCGTTCGTGGGTCCATCGACAAGCAGATCGCCCACGAGGACGCGTTGCGCTGAGGCGACACGCAACTCCAGGTGAAAGTCCAGAAGCGCGTGCGAGGCAAGAACCGAGCGCTCCGCCAGCACGCGTTGCGATTCAGATGCAGCTTCGGTGGCTCGCAGGGCGGCGGCCAGTCGCCGCTGCTCCTCGATTGGCGGTAATGCGAACTCGAACTCCTGTAGGGGCGTCTTGTTGAGGAACTTGTTTGTTGACCCGGCCCACCGCGACTCCGCGTAGTAGCGGAATACTTCTGACTGAACAAGATATGGCACAAGGGACTGAACCAGGACCGAATCGTCCTTAGTGCGAAGAATAAACAGCTTCTCGCCAGTGATCCCGCCGAAGTCTGGTTGGGCGACCTTCTTGATATTTCGGGAGTGCAGCAGCACATCGCCTGACTGGAACCACCGGTTGAAAGTCGGAGGGATTAGGTCGTCGTCGGTCATCGCCCACCGCCTTACGCGGAGCTCGCCTTCGTCGATGTGCTCGCCAGCGACCAGCCGCTCGGGGACCGCCGTGTCACGATCCCAATACCGGTTGATGATGTCGACAACGTCACCAAGTGCTACGATCGTAGATCCCGCCTTCGATCGCTTTGCAGCCGTCTCAGTCACCGTTGGCCTCCTCAGCGACGAGGCCGTCGAGCATGTCCACCAACGCGTCCATCTGGGTCCAGTAATCCCTCCCGCCCTGATCAAGCGCGACCCACCCCTCGGCGAGATCGTTGTCTTCGCCTGACGCGACCTGCGACTTGGGCTTTTTCACATAAAGCGGGATGGACAGACTGCTGCCCTTGGCAAGGACGTCCTCAATGGACACCAAGGCCGCGAAGCCGGGCGCGTCCGCGAAGGCTCGATACGCAGCAAGGATGCGGTCTTGGTGCCCGGTGTGGAGGAAGCTCTGAGCACCCTCTCGAGCGAACTCATGGGCGGCATCGATAAGCAGAACCTTGCCCCGTCGCGACTTTGGTTTATTGCTGCGACAGATGACGACGCACGCCTCCATCGCAGAGTTATAGAACAGGCCGGGCCCGAGCCCCAGCACACAATCGACGAGGTCGGTCTCGACGAGCTTGCGCCGCATGTCGTGCTCCGCGTTTCGGAAGAGCACGCCGTGCGGGAAGAGGATCGCGCAGCGGCCGGTCGCCGAGTCCATACTCTTGAGGATGTGCTGGAAGAAAGCGTAGTCGGCGCGGCCCTGCGGCGGCGTGCCGAGGAAGTTACGGCCCCAAGCGTCGCTCTCCCACGCCGCGCGGTTCCACTTTTTGATCGAGTAGGGCGGATTGGCCAGCACCACGTCGAACGTGCGCAGGCGGCCGTGGTCGGCGAAGGCAGGCGCGGCGAGCGTGTTGCCACTCGCGATCTGAAAGTCCGACACGCCGTGGAGCACGAGGTTCATCCGTGCGATGGCGGCGGTGATGTTGATGAGTTCCTGCCCATAGAGACCCGTCGTGCGTGTATCACCGCCGCGGCGCTTCACCTCGGCGAGACAGGAGATGAGCATGCCTCCAGTGCCGCAGGTGGGGTCGTAGATGCTTTCGCCAGCTTGCGGTTCCAGCATCTGCGCCATGAGATGCACCAGCGTGCGGTTGGTGTAGAACTCCTGCGCCGTGTGGCCACTGTCGTCCGCGAACTGCTTGATGAGGTATTCGTAGCCGTTGCCGAGCTCGTCCTCAGGCACGTTTGTCAGGCTGAGCGCGTGCTTCGAGAAGTGCTCGATCAGGTTCTTGAGCGTGCCGTCCGGTACCTGGGCCTTGTCGGTCCATGGCGCGTTTCCGAACACCCCGCGCAGCCGCTCGGGGTTGGCCGCTTCAATGCTCTGGAATGCATTGAGCAGCGCGCGGCCGATATCGCGCGAGGCAGCCCGCACATCTTTCCAGTGGGCGCCTTCGGGAATCTTGAAACGGTCATTGGCGGTGGCAGCTGCGTAGCCGGCGTCGCCGGTGTCGGCGATGGCCTGCTGATAGTCCTCGTCCCACACGTCGGTCAGGCGCTTGAAGAAGAGCAGCGGAAAGATGTACTGCTTGTAGTCGCTCGCGTCGATTAAGCCGCGAAGCAGCGTGGCCGCTCCCCACAGGTGCACCTCAAGTTCTTTCTGCGTAAGATGCGCGCTCAATTCAGCCACCCGCCCTCGGTGAGCACCTTGCGCA
The DNA here is from genome assembly GCA_030697165.1 of Acidobacteriota bacterium. Lineage (NCBI taxonomy): Bacteria > Pseudomonadati > Acidobacteriota > Acidobacteriota bacterium. The sequence continues at coordinate 409,524 of JAUYQQ010000022.1, read as the reverse complement.
GATAATCCTCAGCGGCTCGTGCCTCCGCGAGAGCGGTCTTGAGCGCCTCGACGGCCTCCGGCAGCGGGGGGATGTCGGCGCCGATGGGCGGCAACACGTAGCGCGAGATATTGAGTGTCCAACCTTCCTCCTCGATCGCATCGAGCGACACGACCTTGGCGCGGTCCTTCACCTCCTCGAAAGCGCGGTACGACGCGACGATCTGCTCGGCGTGCTCGGGATCCAGGAAGTTCTGGGCGCGGCCTCTCCGGAAGAGCCTCGACGCGTCGACGATGAGCACTTTCTTCCGGCGCGCGACGGGCTTTTTCCGCCGGAGGACAACTACGCAGCCGGCGAGCTGGGTGCCGTAGAAGAGATTCGGCGCCAAACCAATGACCGCCTCGATCAGATCCTCCTTGAGCAGCGCCGTGCGGATGTTGCCCTCGGCAGCCTTGCGGAACAGCGCGCCCTGCGGGAGCACCACCGCCATGCGGCTGTTGCCGGTTGGCGCCATGGACGCGATCATGTGTTGCACGAAGGCGTAGTCGCCGTAGCTCTCAGGAGGGATGCCATATTTCGCCCTACCCCACGGATCCGCTTCCCACAGCTCACGGCCCCATTCTTTGAGCGAGAACGGCGGGTTGGCGATGACGCAGTCGAAGGTGAGTAGGCCACCTGTGCTCGCGTCCGCGAAGGCAGGGTTGCGGAGAGTGTCCTCGCGGGCGATCTGGAAGTCCTCGATGCCATGCAGCACCAGGTTCATTCGCGCGATGGACGAAGTGGTGAGGTTCTTCTCCTGGCCGTAGATCTTGCCGTAAAATTTCCGCGGGTCGCCACCTTCACGCGTAGCGTGCTCGATCGCCCCGAGCAGCATGCCGCCGGTACCGCAGGCCGGGTCGTAGATGGATTCGCCTTCCTTCGGGTCGAGCATCTCGACCATCATCCGCACCACGCTGCGCGGGGTGTAGAACTCGCCGGCCTTGTTGCGTCGGGTGACGTCGGCGAACTTGCCGATCAGGTATTCGTATGCGTCGCCAAGGACATCTGTGCTGACCGCCATGTTGCCGAGCGAGACGGCCGAGAAGCCCTCGATCAGGTCCTTGAGCAGCTCGTCGGTGAATTTCTCGCGATTGCCCCAGTCCGCAGTGCCGAAGACGCGATACAAGGTGTCGGGGTTGGCACGCTCGATCTCCTGCATGGCGTGAAGCAGCGCCGCCCCGACATTCGTCGCGGTCTCCCGGACGTCTCTCCAGTGACAGCCCTGCGGAACCGAGAAGCGGTGGACTTCGGGAAACGCGGCAGGATCGACATCGCCGAAGGTCTCGGCGGCTTCGGTCGTCTCCTCGTCCCAAACGTCGCAGATCCGCTTAAAGAAAAGCAGAGGCAGGATATAGCCCTTCCAGTCGGTGCGATCGACCGCGGAGCCGCGCAGGGTGTTCGCGGCGTCCCAGAGCGTGGACTTGAGGTCTTCGTGCGTCAGCGTCATCAGCGAATCAGAGCCCGGCTGGTAACTTTGTTATGCGAAGCCTGGTTCATGTAGTTGGGATTGTAGGCCAGGCGCCACCCAACGGCTGGCCTGTTCTGGGGCTCTCAAGGCTATTCCGAGTAAGCGGGGTAGGTGAATCAGCAACAGCAAGCTGCCGCAACACCTACCCCCATCGCCTACGCGGCCTTGGCGTACACCTTGACGGACAGCTCGATCAGACGAGTCCCTCCAGACCCAGTGCGCCTGAAGTCAACGACCAGGCCGTAGTCTGCCAAGACCGGTGAGAGGCGCCGCAGGGTCCCACTGAGTCCGTTTGGTCCCTTCGGCAACCTTACAATGCACTCGGGGTCCAGCGCCGAGAGCAGCTCGCTGGCCGTCCCTGTCCAGCCGACTTCCGCGAGTGCGCGGAGGGCCTTGACCAAGGGTTCGTTCTCCTCCAGCACGCGTTCGCCCGAGCGGCCTTTGGACTCGTGCAGCAGTTGGTTGAAGGTGCCCATCGCCCAGCCCAGTGCCGGCTCGGCTCCGGTCACCCATTTCGATGCGTCTGCCAACCGCGGCCACTCGAGTACGGGCAGCGAATTGCGGTTTCCGAGCGCAGCGGACACGGCCGTCGCGAGCGCCCCGAGGATCTTCGGGCGGGCCAGGAAGAACGCCTGCTCAAGCTCCAATTCCGGCTTGCGTGCCCGTGAGCTGATGCGCTGTAACTCCACCGACACCACCCGTTCGAGGAGGTCGGGCCGGGTCGCGAGATCGGTGATCCCGTTCAAGATCACCGGGCGCTTGTATTGAAACAGCTTCTCCTCAGAATCGCTGTAGAGCTTGCGGGCCGAGAAGGCACCGCCGGTCGACATCCGGCACAGCGCATCGGACATCGCATCCGAGAGTTTCGACACGTTATCGAAAGCAAGCATCCACCCGTTGTCCGCGGCAATTGCCAAGTCCCGCTCGTTCGAGATCATTGAGCGTGCCGGACTCGCGTTCGGGTCGATCAACAGTCGCAGGAACCTGGCGGCCGTCGACTTTGCCGTGCCCTGCTGTCCCGTTAGTTCCAGGATCGGGTAAGGGCCATGCGGGTTCAGCGACGCAACCAGCCATCCCACGATCAGTCTGAACTGGTCGTCGTCCGCCACGTTCAGGAAGGGGCGCAGTTCGTCCACACTGCCTCCGGCGACGGGAACCGGCAGCTCGAGGTAGCCCGCCGGCCGGCGAAACTTAACGGGGCATTCGGTCACGACACTCCAGCCATCGGGGCTGATCTTCAGCAACTTCCAGCCGGGATCGCCGAGGTCCCAATAGACGTTACCGTCGGCGTCCTGGCCGAGCCGAACGTGCACGTCCTGCAGCGCGCCGCCGCTGAACAGCGCGCGGCCGCCCAGGACGCCGAGCCACTGGTCGAGCACTGACGCCCTGACGATCTGACGATGTTTCTGGTAGTAGGAATGTTCAAGCTTGAGCCGAAAGGGCTGCGAGCCAATCGCATAGGTCTCGACAGAACCATTTTGTTTTAATGAAATGTGAGGTTGATGATTCAAGTCGGCAAAGGTCTCGAACGGAGGAAGCGCCTCCACCAAAGACGCAAACGTCTTGTGCCGACCGTCAGCATCGTCAGCGCGTCCGCCGATAGGACTCGAGCCTGACCGGCCCTCGGGGTCTGTGACTGGTGCGCTCTTCTGATCGTTGCTCATCGTCGTACCTGGGGTTTGAGTCGTGACAAAGTCAGCCGGACTACCTCGACTCGTAGCGGTAGCCAGCCTAGCCGCCAGTGGCGGCAGGGTGGAGCGAGATTGATTACAAGGGGAGCGCGCGGACGATTAGCGAGCACCGGCCTGACCAAGCAGAAGCCGGTGAGCTTCTCGAACTACGGATTGCTGTCTGGAGAATCGAGCGGACGAACTCCGATTAGTTAATCTTACTACGGGTTGCCTCGTTTTGTCAACCGTAAGCCCTTACAGCACAGTAACTTGCGGCTCGCCGATCGCTTTTGGCGAGGTTGAAAGTGTCAAACTTATGGGGGCAACCGCTGCCTTCGGGATGCCCAGGGAGCCAGAGGATCCGAGCCACGGATCCGACGGGTGAAGGGCGACGCGAGCGGCAAGGGAGGCCCAATTCTCGCCGCTTGAAGCCCAACCCGGGCTGGTCAGGTCAGTTCCCCATCACAGGCTGGCTCCGCTCGGCGGGTTCGCTACAGAGCACTGACTTGTACTATCCCGCTAGATGTACTAGCCTGATCGACATGACTGTCGCCATCTACGCCCGCGTGAGCACCGCCGATCAAACCTGCGAGAACCAGCTGATCGAGCGGCGGCGATACTGCGTCGCGCGGTCCTGGGCAGTAGTGGAGTATGTCGACCACGGTGTCTCTGGCGCCCGCGAGATCCGCCCCGCGCTCGATGCGATGCTGATCGCGGTCAAGCGCCGAAAGGTCGACTCGGTGGTGGTGTGGCGTTTGGATCGTCTCGGCCGAAACCTGAGGCACCTGATCCTGATGCTCGATGAGCTCCAGGCACTGGGCGTGGCATTTGTCAGTCTGGGCGAGGGGATCGACACGTCGACGCCGGCTGGCCGGCTCCAGCTGCATATCTTGGGTGCCATGGCCGAGTTCGAGCGCGCACGAATCTCGGAGCGTGTGATGATCGGATTGGCTCGTGCGAAGGCTCAGGGGCAGCGCCTGGGGCGCCCCCGTCGCCGGGTGACGGAGACAGAGATCGAGGGCACAAGCGGGCTGTCAGTGCGGGAGGCGGCCGGCGTGCTCGGGGTGTCTAAGAGCTTCGTCGCGAACTGGCGCCGGCAATAACAACCTTGCTCGGGTAGCGCCGAAGGTGTCAAATGACACCCGCTAGCGCCGCTCCCCGGCGCACGGGGTCTGCCGTGAGTGTTTGCATCGCAACGATCTGCCGCCATCCGAACGGCACACCGATGATTGTCGGGGTGTCTGACCGGATGATCACCGTGGGCGATGTGCAGCTTGAGCCCTACGTGTCGAAAGTATTTCCGCTCACGTCATCGATCTTCCTGCTCACGGCTGGCGAATCCTCTATTAATGCGGAGATCGTGACCGGCTCCAAACAAGCAGTGGCGGCGCGTCTCAAGACTGACGAGAGTTGGATGACCGTTGAAGAAGCCGCCCGGATGGTCGCCAAGCAGGTTCGCGTGTACTTGATGCGCGTGGGCGATGAGCAGCACCTAGAGCCGTTAGGATTGACGCGGCAGAGCTTCTTGCAGGTTCCAAATCAAAAGACGGATTGGTGGCAAAACACATTCAACCAGCTGTTTGCGGTTGATACCGGCAGCGACCTTATTGTGGCCGGCGTGGACGAGACTGGCGCACACGTATGGAAGATCGACGGGAAGGGGAAAGTGTGGTGCCACGATCCGGCGGGATACGCGGCAGCTGGAATCGGTCAACGGCACGCGGAAGCGCAGTTCCAAGCCGACCTTCATCATGCGGATCGTGACTTCGCGCAGGCGGTTGTCCTTACCTACAAGGCCAAGAAGAAAGCGGAGGTCGCCCCAGGGGTTGGACGGATCTTTACCGACGTTAGTGTTGTTATGGGTTTGGGTGGGTATACTCCGCTCGGGTGGGAACCAGACATCTTGTTCCTAGAAACCCTATATCGCTCGTTTGCGGTGGCAGAGGAGGAACTAATCAACAAGCACCACGACGAAATACAGAAACAGTTTCAGGCGATGGCGCAGCGGACTAGGGGGGGCTCAGACGACCAAACGCCACCGCCATCAGTATCGCCGTCCCCCTCGGCATCACCGTCTCCGTCGGCATCGGCTAGCCCAGAAAGACCAAATGGAGAAGGTGACGATTAGCCATCACGCCGCTTCTTCCCCCAGTCGGCTTCTCGCTTGGGGTACTTCACGCCTGTCCAGAAACCTCGCTGCGGCAAGGCCGAATTTCGATTGATTGGCGCCTAGTTCCTGATGCGAACTAGCTCGCCACAATCACAGGATTGTGGACGGCGGCTGGGAATCGGGAGCTCCACCATTACTGCAGCGTCTCCGGTTCCCGGCACGACGACATTCACCTTGGCGCAGCCCTGATAGGATCGGCGACGATGAGCGACTGGCTGCGAAGCGTCTTTGCGAAGATTCAACGAGCCGATGAGCTCATTCGCGAGCTGGACGCTCACCTGTCCGGGGTCGATCCCCGAACCGTGCACGTCGTGCATGTCTCTCGAAACAGCCACAACGGGGAAGATTCTCTGGGTTTTCGGATTAATCCGCCCCCGGAACCGGAGCTTCTCCAAGTCCGCGTCGGAGAGGTGCTCTATCAGTTGCGGTCCTGCCTGGACCATCTGGTCGGTGCGCTGGAACGCGTGAACGGCCTTGACCGCGACAGCGAGTATGAGTTTCCGGTTTTCTGGGACGCAGGCAAGTTCAAGGCCGGCGCCCAACGAAAGATCAAGGGCGTGTCCGCCAGCGCGGCCGCGCGCATCGAAGGTCTTCAGCCGTACCAACGCAAGGGGTTCCACAGTTACCGCAACCACCCCTTGTGGATCCTGCATGACCTGGGCAACACCGACAAGCATCGCGTCCTCATTTCGATCACAAATTCGATGCAGGTCAACAGCGTCGCCGTTGGCGTCACGATCCGCGGTGGCCGCCCGGCGATTGTGTTTCCTGGCAAAGAGATGCGATGGTCGCTGACCGTCCCTGTGGAACACCGCGCGGATCCCAACTCTGTTCCGCCGCAGATGAAGATGCCGATCGACATCAGCCTGCTGGTCGCGTTCTCGCAGTTCGGAAACGACACGAATCAGCCGATTATCCCGTGTCTTCAGCAACTTAGGGACTTCGTCTTCCAGCTGGTTGAGTCGTTTCGTCCGGAGTTTCCGACGTGACTCGGCGATTGGATGCGAGACGGCCGAAGGGATCATCGCGCCTCCAGGAACAGCGCGGGCGAGACGACGACCTTGCCGCGCGCCAGCAGCCGATCTACATCGCAGAACAACCCGAGCCCGACTCCGCGTACGCCTTCTTCGCCTACAATCTCCCTTCATGCATCCGTTCCGTTGGCTGTGCAGCGCCGACCCCACGACCTACTTCTGTCAGGCGCTCGGGCCGGGCAACTTCGCGGATTTGTTGCAAGCGTTCTTCGCCCTTTGTGGCCTGGTCGGCTTGTGGTTCGGCTTTCGATTCACTAGGCAGTCTCTTAACGAGATTCGTCGGCAGAACGACACTCTCGAGCGGCAATTGGCGTTCACTGATCGCGCGTGGGTCAAGGTCTCGCCTCGAATTCCGCGCGGGTTTCAATGCATCCAGGACGTCGTTCGCTTGACCGTGCGCGTTGACATTGAGAACGTCGGGCGATCTGTTGCAGTTGATGTCGACGCCTTCGCAAAGTTGCGACTTGTGCCAGTCCGAGGCAGCATCCTTCACGACGTGAACCAACACCTCGCCGACCTCATTGCCGGCGAGCGGAGCTCCGCGAAAGCGTCCAGAGAGATCTCCTTCGCCGATACCGTCTTCCCCGGCGGTAAGACAACCATTGAATGGACCCTGCCCGTTGAGGAAACCGACATCGCGCTCCAGCAATACACGCCGGCCGGATCGATGCCCTCGGTGTCGTTCTACCTTCTCGGTTGCGCTTCGTATCGGCTGACCAATCACGCTGAGCCGCGCATTTCGACTTTCGGCTACGACTTGGGGTGGTCGCCCGGCGACGGAGCCCCCGAATCGAACCGGTTCGAGATTGATGCGCTGAGATCGAACCTGCTCGAAGGTTCGATCACCTTGTCCCCGATACCTGGCACCTTCAAGGCTGACTGAATGGCTGACTACCACTCCGGGCCACCCAAGGAACGCGGCAGCGTCCGCCTGCTGACTATGGAGGGCGCGCGCACGGGCGCTAGATGTGATTAATTTGGACGCGGGTGGGGTGATGCCCGACGTGCGCCCGAGTGGCCCCTGCCCCGCTGCTGGGACAACTGCGCGAACTTCAATCTACTGGACGTTGGCCGTTGAGTGACTATCCCAAAGCACGCCCCCACTCCCCCAAAACGGTCGCCGGGGAAGGGACACATACAAGGCCCGCCTGGTTGCGTAGGTTCGTTTTCGAGAGGCAGGCCCGTTTTAAAATTTCATAAAACTTGGATCTAGTCGGGCGGGAGGGGGGCGAAGTCTCGGAGCGTAACAACATCCGAGCGCGTTCCCATGGTGCAGCGCCGCGCCCAACGTGCTCACATCATCAAGCCGCCCTAACGCATGCGGCTCACTTGCGGCGGCCGCAAACGAACGCCACAAGCTGTCCGAATACTGCTGCGGCCGCCGTCAAGTGCAACCGCTTGTTAGACGGCGGGTATTCTGGCGACAAACTCGCGAACACCCGCGAGCATAGCAGCGACTTGTTCCCTAGAGTAATCGTCATACTTGCCGTGAGCGGCGCTATTCCGGAGATCCAACCAAGCCGTGACATTCTTCTGATCGAGCTTGTTGTACGCGCCAGCCTTCGCTAGGTCGCCGTTCATAGAATCGGCCTTCTTCGGGCGACTAGATACGACCAGGTCGATCGACCTGACGGAACATAAGGCGCGAAGGTGCTCCTCGAGAACACCACCAACGAGAACCGCACCTGGGTCCTTGTAGCCCTGCTCGACTAGGTGCTCTGCCATGTCTAAAAAGTCCGCGAACACGTCGGATCGAACGAGGGCCTGAATCGTTGACATGTAGCCGTCTTCGTAGTCACGACGGAGAGCCTTCAGCGAGCCAATCTGTCCGATCAGGGTGACGTTGAGCGTCCGCCTGTACGTCGATCCGGCCGGAGCAAGTCGATCGATAGTTGCGCTGACGATCGTCTCAACTTCCACGTGAACGTCACTCCCGAGGTCCGACAGGTCGTTGAACCGCGCCTTGGAGCGATGATCTTGGTAGAGCTTCAGCGCTCGATCGATCTGAGCGATGACCTCTTTCTGATCTGGCATATCGATGCTTTCCGCCGTCTAACGACCTGCCCCTCAGCCGCGAGCGGCGGTCACGCGTTCTGCGAAGGAGTCTAGCCCAATCCGCCACTCGTCGGCTGCAGTGGCTTGTTAGGCATCCGGCAAATCGACGTAGACGCCGAAGTGGTCGCTCATGGGGCGCCCGTCGAGGAATCGCGGCCAAGCCACCGGTGGTGCCGATGTATGCCACTGCCTGGGTAGGCAAATGTGATCGATCGATGCTCGCTCTTGTTGCGTCAGCGTTCGGACGGGATCCGTTGGGTCCGCGGTAACCGCTTGCAGATTGCACTCCGCCAACGCCGAGGAAAGAAGCGCACGAGCCTTGGCTGACCAGTAGTAAGACTTGGCGGACAGGTCTTGGTTAAAGTCGCCGGCAACGCATAGCCCATCGTGCTCTGCATTGATGCGATGCCAATCGGCTTTTTGTGCTTCAAGGGCGGCCGAAAAGGCCACTGCACCCGCAGACGGATACGAGCGCCACGGACTGCCTCGCCAGGGAAGGACGGTTCCGCAAACGCCGAGGCGTTGGCTGTTTGGAAGCGATATTGACGCCGCTGCTGATCGTGCCGGATCTCCAAAGACATCAATCTGCCGGATGGGAAAGCGCGACCAGATTGCAACCCAGACCTCACCCTGGTCTCCAAGGCGATCCGGGGCACCCGAGGAGACGAGCTTGTAGTCCTTGCCCGGAGAAAGGCCGCTAGAGGTTTCCGTGAGAATCCAGATATCGGCGTTCACCTCTCGCAGTTGCGATTGGATGACGGATCGGCGCCAAGCGGTCGGCAGCCTTTCAAGGTTCCACGTTGCTATGCGCACTCGACTCCCTATGGATGTCTAACGCGCCGCTTCAGCCGCGACGGGTCAGTATCACTCCGCGCGCCGACGGCTGCAAGCGGTTGTTAGCCGGTGCCTACACCAGCGACTGAGCAATCTCGACCAGTTTCTTCGTTGTCTGCCTTGCCCGGTTCAGGTCGTGTTCGGTGATCTCCGGGGTGGCCTCAGGCGGCGCGTCGACATGTGCGTAACGGGCAACATTCCGCCACTCCCACAGCCACGCATAGTCCGGAAGTAACGGCTCCAAACAGGGCCACACACCCGTCAGCAGTTGTTGGTGCTGCCGCGCAACGATGTCGAGCCGATGGTCAGACAGTCGATTGATGCCCATGCCGAAGAGGATTGCCCGGAACGCGTGCTCGGCGGCGTCCTGTGATTGCGTAATCTGCAAAGACCAGAGGCCCGTCGGGTCGATACTTGCTTCGAGCTCTTGCGCCTTCAGGAGATGGCTTCGCGTTCGGTCGGTCATGGTGGTCTGTTCGCGTTTCGACTGACAGCTTGGCCCTGCATCGACTCCGATGCCTGGTCAGCCGGTTGGCTTGCGGGTCTTGGTCTCTTGACCTCGCTGCCACTCATCGAAGTCGTCGTCGGATGATCTAATGGCGCGAGGCGGCGACGAACCAAAGGCAGCGGCCACGGACCCGGCCGATCCGAGGCTCTTGCCGCAATGCTTGCAGATGACTGCTTCCGTCTTCACCGACTCCGCACAATATGGGCACTTCCGAAACTGCCCTGAATAGTCAGGGCCGAGCAGAAGAACCAGCCAGCCCAAGGGACCGATCAATCCGCCTAGAAAGAACCCAGCAAGCGCTCTTCCACGCTTCTGCCCGATTGCAGCACCGACGAGCGCAAAGACCACGACCCAGAGCAAGTATTGAATCAGCAAGTCCATGGTGTTGGTCCGAGTCGTGATATCCGGCTAACTGTATCTAGGCTGCGAGGCGATCGGACTATCTTCCTTTACTCCTTAGCTGCAACCCACGCAGCAGAGGAGGAACTGATGCCGACATGAACCTTCCCCGTAAGCTTCAGACGGCGCGGATGATACCACTCAATGGCGGACCACTATCCCCGGCTTCTTTGCTGCGAGGCCTGCCAGCTATAGTCCGCGCGGGGCGCCTCTGGACCGGGAGGCTAGGCAGCCGGGCTTTCCTCACCCCATCGCTCCGCGGTTCAACACATGCGTGTAGCGCGGACTCCGTCCCGCGAGCCTCAGACCGCCTCCAAGACGAAAGACCGAAAGGAGCGGCAACGACGAACGAGTGGCCGACCGGCGCACCATCTCCGATGCGGGCACCGTCTCCGAATCCGGCACCAAAAGGTCGGGCGGCGATTCGGTGCCTATCTATGCCCATCCCTGCCGCGCACGTTCCCCAGGTGTGTCGCTCCCGAGTCCGCCCGACGGGCGGCAGGGGGCGACCACCGCCGACCCACAACACCAGCCCCGGCTAACCCTCACCCGATTCCACCACGATGGCGGCACTACGCCAGGGACCCCAATGAGGAGTTTCGAGCGCAGGCGATTGGAACTCCGGATCGTCGAGGATTACGGCGGTCCGATTGGGCGGAGTTCTGGTTCGCCTGCCGCTCGCTCCAATGAAGCTCATCGGGTGTAGACTGCAGCGATGTCAGTTGCAGCCAGTCGATTAGTGGCGGCGCAAGCGTAGGAAGAAAAGATGACACTTCAAGAGTTCTCTCGGGATGTCGCTCCAGTTTTATCGGTTGTCGTAGGGTTCATGGGCTTGGCCTCAATTGGACTACTGTGGCACCAAATGAAGCTTGGAACGCGTTGGAACAAGCTGCAAGGGCAAGCGAACTTCTTGAATCGTTCGATTGATGAATTGGAAGGCAATCTGCAGCAAGCATTGAAGCCTGTTGCCATCGAGTTCTTTCATCGTCGTGAGCCACTAACGCCCGATGACGTCAAGCGCTTGCTCGCCGACGAAAATGCGTATTTGCAAGTCAAGAGTTACCTGAATACCTTCGAGGACATCGGAGCAGCAGTAAGGATTGGGTTTGTTGACGGTGATTTTGCTTACGCGTTGGAGGGGCCCAGATTAGTCAAAGCTTGGAAGATTTTTACACCTCTGGCTTTGCACCTTCGCGATTACTACAGCAATGAGTCGATCTTTGTCGAATTAGAGAATGTTGCCGTGACTTGGGAGGACCGCGCCGAACTTGAGAAGATCGAGCATTCTGACCTAAAAAGGCGTTCAAGAACGGAAATTGGAATTGCGAGGCCAAAGGTCTAATGTCGGGATGTTGGGCAGCTTTTGACCGTCGGAAGAACGCCCCTAGAAGGGGGCAAGGGTGGTGGTGGGGGTTAGTCCAATCTCACTGTGCCCCTTTTTGTGCCCCCCCTGCCTAACCTTGGGCATCCGGCTGTTTAGCGCCGCAGGCAAAATCACTAGTCTTTCTTCTTGTTTCTTCGACGCAACGCGTCGAGCATCCGGCTGTTAACCGGAGGGTTGCTGGTTCGAGTCCAGCCCGAGGAGCCACTCAATCGCGCTTCGCGCTCATTCGCGGCCCTCGGCCTATCCATCGGGTTCAATCGTGAACTCGCTCCGCTCGTTCACGACAGTGCGAGTCCAGCCCGAGGAGCCACTTCATCCGGCTTCGCCTTCATTCGTGGCTCTCACTGTCCGTCGGGCTCATCGTCGCGCGGCTTCGCCGCCCGACTTAGTGCGAGTCCCGCTGGCCACGCCGTAGCCTTTGGCGAACGCGGGCCCGAGGAGCCACTCATTTCGGTGGGCGCGGCAGGTGGATCATGTGCTTGCGGAAATTCAAAACGGTTCCCGCGAAGACGTTCGAGACCACGAACGCGATGGGAATCTCCGGCTCGACGTCGAGCACGACCTCGGCGCTGAATCCGCGGGTCTGGAGAAAGGCCGCCGCGGCGTGCGCGGCAACTACAGGGTCGTCCGCGACCAGCCCGATGCTCGCCGAGGCCGAGCCGAGCCGCTGCATGACGGCAGGGTCCGGGTAGTTGATAATCGTCCCGTCCCACATGATGGAGCGCAGGACGCTGGACGAGTTTGCCTGAAACCGCTCACGCACGCCATGCTGCGCGAGCAGTTCGACAATCGCAGCCTTGGCCGCGGGCGACGCCGCGGTGAAAATGCGGGAGCCGACGTCGGGGAACGGGAGCGGGTTGCGACCCCTGAGGATCAGCATGAGCCACCCGATCAAGACGAGGCCAAGGACGAGGGCGGGAACACCGAGCCAAAGTGGAACAAACATCGACTCCTCCGGGGTGGCAGAAAGAACTCTTCCCTGAATCCCTAGACGGCGCGGATGATACCACTCGAAGGCGGACCACCAGGTGGCCACGCCGTAGGCGTAGAAAAACAGTTTGGTGATGCCCGAGAGTGGCGATCCGTGGTGAGCCGCGCTGCCCTTGACACGTGTATTACGTACCGCGCTATACTCTTTTGTACGTAATATGAACGACCCAACGCTACTCATCCTGGCCAGCCTCGCAGAAGGCGATAAGCACGGCTACGCCATCCTCACCGACGTCAAGGCGTTCGCCGGAGTCGAGCTCGGCGCCGGCACGCTGTACGCGGCAATCACCCGTCTCGAGAATCGCGGCTTCATCAAAGCCCTGCCCGCCGAGGACCGCCGCCGTCCGTACCGTCTGACGCCGCTCGGCCGAACGCACTTGAAGGACCAACTGGCGGCGCTCGCTCCGGTAATGCAGGTCGGCTTGCTCCGGCTCAAGCACTCATGAATCGCTGGACTCGTCTCGCGATGCTGCTTTATCCGCGCCGCTGGCGGCAGCGCTACGGCATGGAGTTCGAAACGCTCGTTGACGATACCGGAGGCGGGTGGCGGGTGGTGGCCGACGTGGCCAAGCATGCGTTGCTGATGCGGACGCGCGATCACCTGCGGCGCCTGGCCGCCGCACCCGTGTTCACGATCACGGCGGTCGTGACGCTCGCGATCGCCATCGGCGCCAACACCGTCATCTTCAGCATCGTTAACGGCCTGATGTTGCGTCCGTTGCCGTTTCCGCAGCCCGAGTCTCTCGTCTCGGTGTGGCATGCGGCACCGGGATTCGTGAGCTTTCCGTTGAATCAGGGCGCGTTCACCTACTTCACCTACCGAGACGAGGCGACGTCGTTCGAGGACATCGGTCTGTGGATGAACTCCAGGGCCAGCGTGAGCGGCCGCGGCGAGCCTGAAGATCTTCAAGCCCTGCTGGTCACGGACGGCACCCTTCCCGTGTTGGGAGTGCGGCCGTCGGCCGGGCGGCTCTTCACCGAAGCAGACGACGCACCGGGCAGCCGCGACACCGTGGTGATCAGCCACGCGTATTGGCTGCGAGCGTTTCAAGGCAGTGCCGCGGCGATCGGCCAATCGCTGGTCGTGGATGGGCAGGCCCGCGAGGTGATTGGGGTTTTGCCGGATCGCTTTCGCCTGCTGCAGCACGCGCCCGACCTGGTGCTGCCGCTCGGCCTCAATCGCGCGCAAACGATGATTGGCCTGTTTCGCTACCAGGGGATCGCGCGCCTCAAACCGGGCGTGTCGATCGAGCAGGCCACCGCCGACCTGGCCAGGCTGATTCCGGGCATGCCGGATCGCTTTCCGATCCCCGGCGGCTTTTCGCGAGGCATGTTTGAACGCTTCCGGCTGGCGCCGGACATCCGTCCGCTGCGTGACGATCTCACCGGCAGTGTGAGCGGCATGCTCTGGATCGTGTTCGGCGCCGTTGGCCTGCTCTTGATCGTAGCCTGCGCGAACGTCGCCAACCTGTTTCTGCTCCGCGGCGAGAATCGACGCCGGGAGTTCGCGGTGCAACTGGCGCTCGGCTCCGGCCGCGCTCGCGTCGCCGGACAGCTGTTGGGTGAAGCGCTGACGCTGTCACTCGGCAGCGGGATCCTCGGGATTGCGATCGCGCACGCCGGCCTGCGCGTCCTGCAACGCACGGCCGTGGACCAGATCCCGTTGATCGGAGAGATCACGATCGATCTCCCGACGATCGCATTTGCCCTGGTGCTGGCCCTGCTCGCCGGCCTGGTCTTCTGCGCGCTGCCGATCTTCCGGTTCACGCGGCCCAATCTGCCGGAGGCGCTGAGAGAGAACGGACGCGGGTCGAGCGATGCCCATGGCCGTCATCGCACCCGCAATGCACTGGTCGTCGCGCAAGTCGCCATCGCGCTCGTGCTGCTGGTCGGCGCCATGCTGATGGTGCGTACGTTCGTCGCGATTCGGGACGTGAGACCGGGCTTCGCGGACGGCGCGAATGTGCTGACCCTCCGGATCAACATCGCCGAGCCCGTGTCGCCGGATCCGGTGGCCACCGCGCGCCTTCACGAGCAGATCGTCCGCGGCATCGCCGATATTCCTGGCGTGCGAGACGCCGCCCTGACCTCCTCCATCACGACCGACGGCGCCAATCGCCGGGATCCGGTGTTCGTGGAGGGCCTGGTTGGCGAAGACGGGCGCATGCCGCCCGTCCGCCGCATGAAGTGGGTGTCACCCGGCTACTACCAGACCATGGGCAATGCGATCGTCGCCGGCCGCGACTTCACCTGGCCCGACATCCTCGAACGCCGAGAGGTCGCGATCGTCTCGGACGCCCTGGCGCGGGAGACGTTCGGGAGCGCGCAAGCGGCCCTCGGCCGGCGGGTGCGAGCGAACCCGACCAGTCCGTGGCGCGAAATCGTCGGCGTGGCCGGCAACGAACACGACGACGGTCCCACGCGGCCCCCGACACCGATGGTGTATTGGCCATTTCTGCAGGAGAACTACGCCCCGTCGCGGATCACCGTCGAACGCACGATGGTCTACGCGGTCCGCAGCGATCGCGTGAGGGACGCAGGATTCCTGCGCGACATCCAGCAGGCGCTCTGGGCGGTCAATCCCGCCCTGCCGATCTCACGCGTGGAGACGGTGGACGACGTCTATCGCCGTGCCACGGCCCAGGGCTCCCTCACGTTGATGATCCTGATGATCGCTTCGGGCGTGACGTTGCTCCTCGGCGTCGTCGGCGTCTACGGCGTGATCGCGTATGTCGTGGCACAACGCCAGAGAGAAGTCGGCATCCGCATGGCACTCGGCGCGACGGGACATGATGTCGTGCGTCTCTTTCTAGGCCGCGGCCTGGCGATTGTCGCAGTCGGCCTGGTCATCGGCACCATCGCGGCGGTCGTCGGATCGTCGGCCCTCAGCACATTGCTGTTTGGCGTCGACCGCCTCGATCTGTCGGTGTATGGCCTGGCGATCACCACTCTGGCGATTGTCGCCGGGGTGGCGATCTGGTTGCCCGCCCGACAAGCCGCGACGACGCAGCCGGGAATCATCTTGCGCAGCTAGGCCACAGATTCACACCGATTAGCACCGATCGCGGAGCGGACACGCCGCGGCTGGCTGGCGTCCGAGCCAACCGCCTCACCGCCCCGCACGCGAACCGGTGAACGCAGGGTTATCATGAGGCACACCCTCGCGGGCCACGAATGAGCCAATGCGTACCGACGACCTGACGCGAACGTTAGACAACCTGTTCGGCGAGCTGATGCACGGCGTGTCCGGCAAGGGCGGCTTCATGCTCAACGTCGGCGACCGCGGGTTGCTGCGGTCGCTCGAGCGGCTGCCCGCCGCCGAGGCCTCGGCCGCGACGCGCACGGGATCCTCGATCGCCGCGCACGTCGCGCACCTGGCCTACGGCCTGTCGCTGATGAACCGCTGGAGCCAGGGCGAGAATCCGTTTACGAGCGCCGACTGGGCGGCCAGCTGGAGGAAGACCACGGTGACCGAGTCCGAGTGGGAAGCGCTCCGCGTTCAGCTCCGCGACGAAGCCGCGAAATGGCTGACGGTGCTGCGCACGCCCCGCGAGGTCGCGGGCATCGAGTTGAGCGGCATGATCGGCAGCATTGCGCACCTGGCGTATCACATGGGCGCCATTCGTCAGATCAACGCCGGTGCGCGCGGGCCCGCCGAGGGCGAGCGCTGAGATTGGCCCTCGGCCGGGTGAATCGGCGTTAGCTCCTCTCGCGCATCGCCGCGACGGCGGTGCGGACATCGGCCGCGCGCGCGTCAGCGCCGACTTCGCGCCACAGGTCCGGCGCGGCGCGGAAAGCGGCGCCACCGACAATGACGAAGAGTGACGGCCGCTGCGCCCGCGCCTCGCGCACGAGCTGATGCGTCATGCCGACGTTGAAGAGCATGGTGACCGAGATGGCCAGTACCTCCGCGTCGTGCTCGCCGAGCGCCTGCAGCACTCCGGCCCGCGGCGTATTTGCGCCGAGGAACCGCACATTCCAGCCGTCCGCATCCAGCGCGTCGGCGACCAGGTTGGCACCGACCTGGTGGAACTCGCCTTCTACACCGGTGAGGATGGCCCGCCCTCGCCGCCGGCCCGGCGCCGGAATGCTGGAGTACAACTCCGCCAATACGTACTGACACACGGCGGTGCCGGCGTGCTCCTGGGCCACCGTGATGCGGTTGCCTTCCCACAACCGGCCGAGCTCGTAGAGCGACTCCTGCACCAGGTCCATGTACACGTCCATCAGCTCGTGCCCCTGCGCCAGCGTTTCTTTGGCGACGGTCGCAGCCCCCCGCCGATCCGCGGCAAGAAGACGTTGCAGGAAAATCTTCTGCGTACCGGCCAGCGGCGCGGAGGACGGCGTGGACGAGGACTCGGCGGGTGGCCCGGTACACGCGCCGACCCCTTCGACAATGAAGGCGCGTAAGGCGAGCTGGTCCTCTGCAGAGAGAACCTCGCGAAATCCGTCTTCGATCTGCGACAGCGTCTCGGCAACCATGGACGATGGCAGTCCCCTGGGGGTGAGGACCCGGACGACCCAACGAATGTAGTCGCCGAACGCCGCCGGATTGCCGCTGTCCACCGCGCCCGCCAGGAAGTCGATGTGGTACGCCGCGTCCTCCCGGCCGAACTGGCGAGCCCGCTCACCAAGACGGGCGAGCATGTCGGGGTGGTTGAGCAGAAACGCCTCGGTCGCCTCCTGCGCCACGCGCGCCTTGCCCTGCCGCAGCGCGCCGGACAGCGCGGTGCGGGCATCGAAGTTGATTGTGCTCAATCGACACCCCACTCTTTGGTCAGCCGATCCGCGCACTGAGGACAGTAGCCGTGACTGAGGAACTCGCTGTGAGCCTGGAAAAAGGTCCGCAGCTCCTCCCATTCGCTCACGCCGGTTTTCACCTTCCCGCACTCCATGCAAATCGGCAGCAGCTCGCCGATCTTCTTCAACTGCCAGTTGGATTCTTCCAGCTCGCGTTTCTGCCGGGCGTTCTCGCGCGCGGACACCGCCAACTGATTGTTGAGGTCAACCAGAAGTTGTTGCATGGTCGCGTGCGCCTCGTGGTCGGGTTCGCCGATGATCATGAACTCGTCGCCATGAACGTCGACGTGGCAACGCAGCGTGACCGGCATGCCGCTCGGCCGCAGGAAATTCAGCAGCACGGGCGCGGACCGGGTCGCGCGGCCTTCCGTGGCGCACGCGGCCACGCGGGCGGCATCGGCCGCGGTCAGGAACGTGCCGATCGGCTGCCCGGCGGCGCCAGCCGGGCCGAGCTCGAGCAACTGGTCGAAGGCACCGTTGCAGTATCGAACGGTGCCGTCAGCCGACACCACTACGAAACAGGTGCTGGGACTGCGCGAAAGAAAGGCCCCGATCAGTCCACTCGAGTCAGCGATGATGGCGTCGAGCACGGGGGCCGCGTCCGACGCCTCGATGCGGTCGCCGATGATGACCTGGGTAAAGGCGGGATCCAGTTTCAGCCCCGCCGGTATTCCGGCATGCGACTGGCGGTGATCGGCACTGCCGTGCCAGCGCTTGTAGGACGCTTCGTCAACCCAGCGCGTGACCAGGTAAAAGATCTCGGAGTGTTCCGCGTCCGTGAAGACTTCAAGACCCAGAAATCCCGGCGTCAAGTCCACCAGCCGAGGGCGTGCGACGAAGGCTTGGCGGACCGAAGGCTTCCAAGCCATTCGCGACTCGAAAGCGCGACTGCACGACAACCATGCCTCAGCCTGCCCTACCCGCTGAGCTGTCGAGTGTGCACTTTTGCACAAGGACTGGGCCCGTCACGTCATTCCATTCTCTAAAGGCGGGCAGGTCAAGCCGGTGGCAGACCCAGGATGTGGGCAATCACGTCGGTCGCGGCGTAACGGTCGGTGCCAGGGGCCATGAACCGCACCAGGCCGGCCAGATCGTCTCCGGACGTGACGATCCCCGGCTCGGTGTCACGCCCGCGCAGCTGGCCGAGGCCGATGTTGGCCAGGAGCGCGTTGCAAATGCACTTGCGACCCACCGTGTCTTCCACCCTGCCGCCTTTGCTGACATAAACACTCACCGGCTCGGCCGGGCAGCGATACCCGACCGCCCCATCCGGGTGGCGATAGGCCTCTCGCAGATAGCCGAGATCGCAGACGCGCGTCCGCGATTGATAGACCGACGGCTCGGACATGGTGCCCGGAAGCCGGGCCACCTTGAATGGAAACGACGTGGGTGACGCGAGCGGATCGGTGAACACGCGAGCCGTGCCCGCCCGAACCTGCGCCAGCAGCGCGTCCTTGTAGTCCGAGCGCAGGCCGGACTCTTCACAGAATGCGAACGCGGTGCCCACTTGCACGCCGGCGGCGCCGCAGGCGCGGGCGGCCGCGAGTTTGCCGGGGTCGCCGTAGCCGCCGGCCAACCAGAACGGGCGTCCGAGGATACGCATCTTCTCCAGATCCACCGCGTCGCGCTCGCCGTACACCGGCTCGCCGGCGTCGTTCAGCTGCGGCTTGCCGCGAGGCGGCGCGTTGTGCCCACCCGCGGTCGGTCCTTCGACCACGAAGCCATCAACCTCGCCGTCCGAGCGCTTGACGAGCGCCGCGGCGAGCACATGCGATGACACAATGGCGACAAACCTCGGTCGTGACAGCGGCGGAAGGTCCACGTCGAGGTAGTCTCTCGGATCGAACGTCAAGGCGGCGTCATCTCCCTCGCTGGCTCCGGCCGTCGAGAGTGGATAGCGCACCGGCGCGTGGCGGGCCAGCCGATCGAGCACGCCCGGAATCCGCGCGGGAATGCCGGCGCCCATCAGTACGTAATCAACGCCGGCCAGCATCGCGCCATAGATCGACGGCAGATGCGGGAGCTGGATCTTCTCGAGGTAGTTGATCCCGACCGGGTTCGCGTGGCCCTCGCGCGCGAGACAAACCTCGACGAAGTTGCCGGCAAGACAGAGCTCCACGAGCTCGCGCGGCCCGTCGATCTCGTGAAGCGGCAGCGGCTTGAACGGCCGGTCGGCGCTCTTTCCGCCGGCGACGTAGTACCGTCGGCAGATCCGCTCGGCGACCGCCGGCACGGGCAACCGTTCCAGCCCGCGGCGCATGTGCCCGCCCGGATCACCCATCTGGAGGCGGCGCACGAGGATGATGTCGAGGGCCGTGCCCGAGACCACGCCGAGCTGTCCCTGCGACGAGACGGCGCGGGCCAGTCGCCAGTCCGAGACACCGGCGCCCATGCCGCCCTGAATGATCGTGGGAAGTCGGAGCATGTCCTATCGGGGCTTCGGGTCTGCAGGCAAAAATGGGAACGGCGCCTGCGTGCGGTTCCACGTACCATTCAAGGTGGAAATCGGCGCCGCTCCCGAACGAGGCTGAAGCACTGCCTCGAAAACCTACTCCGAAGGGATGCGGGCCGGTATGACGCCCGTCATAGCGGCCCGCTCCAACCAGGCCGTAGACTGCCCGCGCGATGACCGCTCGCCCCATGCTCTGGAGCGTGCTCCTGCTGGCGGGCTGCACACCCCCGGCGCCCGCCGGCCCGCCGTCACCCGCGCCCGTCGTCGTAACATCCGCCGCCGGCGAGGCACGCGAGTCGCCGGCGAGTCGTGAATACCGACCGGGCATCAGCCTTCCGGACACCGATCCGCGGGAGTTCATCGTGGCCGGCGCGCCTCGAGGCGACCAGCTCTATGTCACCTTCTGCGCCTCCTGTCATGGACTGGACGGGCGGGGCGAAGGCCGGGCGGCCCCATTCAGCCGGGTACCGCCAGCCGATTTCACGCGCGCCGAGTTCAAGGTGCGATCAACGCCGCTCAACGCGCTGCCGACGGACCGCGACCTCGAACACGTCATCCGGAATGGTGCGGGTGGCGACGGCGCGATGCCGCCGTTCCCATTTCTCGCCACCGACGACCTCCGCGCCCTCGTCCACAAGGTGAAGTCGTTCTCTCCGCGGTGGACGTACGAACGCGCGCCGGCACCGGTGCCGCTGCCGCCGCGCCGGTCTGGCGAGGCGCAACGTGGGGCAGAGGTTTACGGAGCGTGGGGATGCGCCGACTGCCATGGCCCGCAGGGCATCGGCGATGGACCGCTGGCGCGATCGCTTCGCCACGCCAGGGGCTTCAGCGAGGCTCCCGCCGACCTGACGCGCCCGCACAATTTCAAGGCTGGCGGCGCCGAATCAGACCTGCTCCGATCGATCGTCACGGGGTTCAGCGGCACCAGCATGACGGCCTATGCGCCGACTGCCCGGAGCGGCTCCGACCTGTGGAATCTCGTGACATACCTGCGGTCCCTCCAGCGGCCGCCACCCGATCGGCCGCACCGAGCGATCGACACCACGACGGCCGCCACGTACTGGCGGCCGCCGCTGCGAGCCGGGCCCGGCAGCATCGCCTCGCCAAGCTGCGCCACGTGCCACCCGCTGCAGTTCGCCGACTGGTCACGTTCCCGTCATGCAATGGCCATGGGACCTGGTGTGTGGGCGCAGATGCACGAGCGCGACTCCGGTGGTAACTGTACGAGCTGCCATGCGCCGCTTGCCGAACAGGCGGAAGATGCCTACTTGCAGGCCGACAGCGTGACCTGCGCCGCCTGCCATGTCCGCGCCGGCCAGGTGTTCGGGCCGGCGCCAACGCCCAGCACGCTGCTCCCGCTGGTGTCGGGCTCTCGGTCAGGCCACGGCAAAGTCCAAACGCGGGCGTTCTTCGAGCAGTCGGACTTCTGCGCCGGTTGCCACCACTTCCCGCCCGGCACCGCCCCAACCGTGAATGGGACCACGCTGCAGAACACGCTCGAAGAATGGCGCAACTCGCGCGCCGCCCGGGAGGGTCGCACCTGCCAGACGTGTCACATGCCGGACCGTCGCCACTTCTTTCGTGGCATTCACGATCCCGACACCGTGCGCCGCGCGGTCCGCTGGACGTTCGACGCCCTCCCGCGCGCCGCTGGCGCCGCGGCGCGCATGACGCTGACCAACGTCGGCGCCGGACATTTTCTCCCTACCTACACGGTGCCCGAGATCTGGATGCGCATCGACGTCAAGGACGGCGCCGGCACCACACTGGCGTTTGCCGAGCATCGCATCGCACGAAAGGTGCAGTTCGAGAACGGCGAGTGGACTCAGACGAGCGACACGCGCCTGGCGCCCGACCAGACCGCGACGCTCGACTACCCCGGCCCGCTCCCACCGACGGCGGTCCTGATCGTCGGCCGGGTCATCGTGCTCCCCGATCTATGGCAGGCGGACAAGTTCCGCGTGCGCCTCGCCGAGGCGCAGTCGGACACCCTCCGCCGGTTCTACAAAGCGGCGCTCGACGAAGCCGACTCGTCCGGATACACGCTGTTTCAGGCGGAACGGCGACTCGATCGCTAACGCCGCAAAGCGGCAACTCGACCGCTGGCGCCACCAAGCGCCGGCCGGTCCCAGCAACCGTATGACGGGCGTCATGGCGTCACCCTGGCGGCGCGGGTTAGCGTGGTCGCAGGATGGATTTGAAGGCAGAAACGGCACCAGGAGGAAACACGATATGCGGTCACGAATCATCGTCGGATCGCTCGTCTTCATGGCCAGTTTGACGTTCGGCCTCGCCGCGACGCGCACGGCCGCTGAGCCGGCCTTGAAATGGGCGGCGGTCAACCTGAAAGACACCACGGTCATTGCCGGCGCGTTCGTCTCGGGGCCGGTGATCTTCGTTCACGACGACGCCAAGATGGCGCAGGGCGGACCCTGCACCAGCGTGCACCGCTTCGAGCCGGGCAAGGGCGTCGGCGAGCAGATCGTCGCCTTCCACTGCAAGCCGCGCTGGACCCAGGCGCCCGGCCGCTTCACCAGTGCCATCGCGTCGCGGGCGGATGGACCACCCGTCATGACGGAGTATCAGTTCGCCGGTGACGCGGAAGCGCACGGCGTGCCGCAGAAGGCGCATTAGCGCCTGCCGTGACAGTGCGAAGGCAGCCATGGAACGCCTCGTCGACAATCCGGACATCGCGGTGGTCTGTGACGCGATCGTCGCCCGCTACCATGCCGGGTTGCAGGAAGCACTGCCGCGCATTCGCGACGCCATGGCGTCGGTGAGCGCGACCGCAGCATCTCCCGAGCTGGCGTTGCTGCGCGTCGCGTTCGACGAGCTCGCCGAACAGATCGAGTACCACCTGGCCAAAGAAGAGCACCTGCTGTTCCCGGCGTTTGCGGCGCTCTCGGCTGCGGACCGCACGGGCGGGGATCGTCCCGCAACGGCATTTGTCACCGTCCTCCATCCCATTCGAGCCATGGAGGCCGAGCACGTCCGGATCGAACAGGCACTCGACCGCCTGCGCGAACTGGCCCGCGCGGTAGTCGAGCCGGACGCCCTGGCGGCGAACTGGCGGCAATGCCTGGCTGAGCTGGCAACGCTCGACGCCGACCTGCGCGCCGATCACCGCACCGAGAACGAAGTCCTGTTCCCGCGGGCACTCGAACTGGAGCGGCGACTGCTGTAGCGACTCAGCTGGCGGCCAGCTCGTCGAGCGCCGGCCGATCCACCACCACGAACCCGTCCTTTTCGGTGTGCAAGACGTTGTCTTTCTGCCACCGGCTCATGATGCGAATCGCGGTTTCGATCGTGGTGCCGGCCAGATCGGCCAGCTCCTGCCGCGACAGCGACATCGGCACGAACACGCCGCCGCGCTCGGGGCGGCCAATCTGGTCGCTCAACTTGAGGAAGAGCCGGGCAAAGCGCGTTTCGACGCGGGCTCCGGTCAATTCGGCCAGCCGTCGGGTCAGTTCGGCGAGCCGCAGCGTGAGGCCGGAGAGCAGGCCGCGGACCAGGACCGGCTCCGCCTCCAGCAGCCGGAAGAATGCCGCCTGTTCGATGCTGATCACCGCCGTCGGCTCGAGGCTGAGCGCCGAGGCCATGAACGGGGCGCCCTCGTAGAGCGCGACGGCACCGAGCGGATCGCCATCACCGAAGATCTCGAGAATAATCTCCTTGCCGGTCGGCGTCGACTTGAACACTTTGACCCGGCCCGACACGATCACGATGAACGCGTCGGAGGGATCGTCCTCGGCAAAGATCAGTTCGCCCTTCCCATACGATTTCAGCCGCGCCACTTCGGCGACGCGGGCCCGCAACGGCGCCGAGACGCGGCGAAACAACGGCAGGCGGCGCAGCAGCTCATCGTCCGGTACGGGCACGGAGACAGTCTAGCGGATCTCGACCGCCGGACAGCTGTCCCGGCGTGGCCGAGTCACGGGCTCGCGGGCCAGGCGCACCATGTACACCAGGTAGGTTCCGCCGAGGCCGACGCCAGCCAGCAGCACCAGCGCACCGGCCCGGATGGCCGGTCGCTCAGCCTGGGGTAACCCCCACACGAGCAGTGGAACCGCGGCCGCCCAGCACCACACGATCGCCCGTGCGAAGGCCGGGGACGGCAGGGTGTTGGCCGCGCGCGACGGCGGCGTTCCCGTGACGGCATAGGCGCGGTACCAGGCGTACATCGGCACCAGACGGCCCTGCATGCCCACGACCATCTGCGCCAGGAAGCCAATCAGGCCGGTGACGCCGTACATCCACATCAAGGACAGGCGGTCTTCGTAGGGCGCCTGGATGCAGAGCGCCAGGCCCATCGCGATCGTCACGAGGAGCCACCCAAACGCGATCTGTACCTGCCACGTTGACCAGTCGCGCGCCGGCAGGGCCGGCGGGCGCGGCAGGCGGCGCCCGAGCATTCGACGGACGTGGGCCATGAAGGACACCACGCCGCCAACCATCATCACCGCGCCGAGCCAGAGGCCTTCCGAGTCCGCCAGCAGGCGCACGGTCAGCACCACCAGCCCGCCTTGCAGCAGGATCGCGCTGAGCGCCAGCGATCCGCCCGCCGGCATGGCCGCGGGCAGCATCATGGGGATCAAGCGATACGACAGGCCGATCACCAGCATCGTCACCCAGCCGACCGCCGCAATATGGGCGTGGGCGAACATCGTCGCGAGCGGCGACACCACGAGGAACCCGCGTGAGCGATCGAGGCCGATCAGGATCCCCAACCCGGCGGCCGCAAGGATGTTGAAGAACGCCAGCGCGACATGCAGGCGCACGCCCCACTGAACGCTGGAGCCGGGCAGGCCCCGCATCACGCGACCGCCCACCCACGCCACGGCGCCGGACACCAACAGCGCCGACCACACCATGCCGTCGTAGGTGTTGATCCAGAAATGCGAGACCATGCCGCTGGCGCCGAGCACGAACGAGGCGAACGCGATCCAGTCGGCCTTCACCGCAGGCATCGGCACCCGCAGCGCCAGCGGGCCGACGATGTACAACGACCCGAGGATCGAACCGGTCAACCAGGCCAGCGTGAGCAGGTGCACGAGCGCGACGACCCGCGGCTGGTAGAACGACGTGCCGGGAAGGCCGGGGTCGATCACCAGGACGAGCAACGCAGCACCGAAGCCGGCGTGCGCGACGAGGTAGTAGGCGAGAGGCAGCGCCGACGCCGGCATCGAATCGGTGCCGCCTCTCGCGGGTTGCCCGTTCAGGGCTGGCTCAGTGACCGCACATACGCGACCAGCGCGGCCAGGTCATCGCCACTGATCTGCGGGTGACTCGGCATGCCCGGCTTGCCATTGATCGCGCCGCCAACCCTGATGATCTCGGCGACTTCCTGATCCGGCAGCGTGCTCATGTAGGCACGGTCGGTGTGGTCACGCGGCGGCGGCTTCAGGACGCCGGCGCCCGGACCGTCACCTTTGCCGCTCTCGCCGTGACAGGCGACGCAGTTGGCCTTGTAGAGCTCGCGGCCGCGCCCGGGTTTGGCCGCCCCCGAAGCTGAACTCGCCGACGACCCCGCGCCGGCACTAGTTCCCGACGCCGGCGATTCCTCCTTCGACGTGCACGCGATCGCCGCAACCAGCACGGCCGTTGATAGCAGCAATAGCCACTCTGTTTTCCGCATGTGAACCCTTCCTCCTCCGAATTGAAAACTTCATCGCCGCGGCGCAGACCGGCACCACCCCCCACATAATCAGCGTTCCGATCAGCAGGCTGGCGGTTCCTGCCGGAGACAGCGTCGCCGTGAGAAAAGCGCCGGCCGGGCCAAGTAAGTACAGATCCGGTTCGAGCGCCAGGACCCCAAGGACCCTCGCGGCATCGACCGGGTTGCCGACCAGCGCCGCCGCGAGCCAGGGTGCCGGCATTCCGCTCACGGCGAGCGAACCCATGAGCACCAGGTCGTACAGCAACACGAATGCAAACCACGTGAAGATCGCCGTTCCCTGCGCGTGTACCGCCGAGCGGCTGGCGACGGAGATCAGCAGGCCCACCGCCGCCATGGCGGCGCCGGCCAGCGCCGCGATGGTGGGAAACAGCAGATAGTGCCCAAGCACCGTGGGGCCTGCCGCCAGGACAATGGCCAGCCCGGCCGGAACGAAGCCCGCGACGGTGGCGGCGGTCAGCGCCGCGAGCAAGCCAAGATGCTTGCCCACCAACAGCTCGGTCCTGGTCAGCGGCTGCGCCAGCAGGTGCTCGAGCGTGCCGCGCTCCTGCTCACCCGCGATCAACGCCGCCCCCATGACCACCGCCACCAGAGGCGACAGGAGGAGGCACAAGTTCATCAGGGTTGCCGTGGTGCGGCCAAACGCCTGGATCGCCAGGCCCGAGGCGCTGTCGAGGCCAGTGGCGATCGCGGCCAGGCCGAGCCCGCCGAGCAGGACCGAGTACCCGATCAGCCAGCGGTTGGTGAGCCCGTCCCGCACTTCCTTGCCGGCGATGGGGAGCATGCGTGCCGCCCTGTGCCGCCAGCCGTGGCCCGCCGTCGCCGTTGCCCTTGCCGCGAGGGCGGTCGAAGCCGCGGGTGCGGCGCCGCCATGTTCGGCTGCGGCCGGCGCCTCCACGACGCGGCCCGCTTCGAGCGTGATCGTGCGGTCACCGGCATCGAGCAGCTCCTGGCCGCCGTGCGTCGAAACGATGACGGTTCGGCCCTCGCCGGCGGCCGCGCGCAGCCGCTCGGCCAGCCACCGCCGGCTGGCGACGTCGAGGCTGGCGCTCGGCTCATCGAGGACCAGAATGCTGGGATCGGGCAGCAGCGCGAGTGCGAAGCCGAGCCGCTGACGCATGCCGCCTGACAGCTCACCGACCAGCGTGTCGAGATGCGGTCCGAGCCCCGCTTCTTGCAGCAGCGTCGCACCGCGATCGCCCGACGACTGGCGGATCCGCGCGTAGAACGCCATCGTTTGGCGAACCGAGAGGTCGCCGTGCAGACCCCCGCTCTGCGGCATGTAGCCGATCGCCGAACGGACCGCGCAGCCGTCGGCGAGGGGATCGAGACCGTCGACCGCGATCGCGCCCTCGTAGTCGGTGATCCCGAGCAGGCACCGGAGCAACGTCGATTTCCCGGCGCCGTTCGCGCCGAGCAGCAGCGTCACTTCTCCCGCACCGAGCGTCAGCGACACCTCGGCCAGCGCCACCCGCCGGCCGTATCGTTTCGTGACGTTCCGAATCTCGATCATCGGCGGCCTCCCGCGGCAAACGACATCAACGGCCGATCGTCGACCAGCAGCGGCGGCTGGCGAAAGAGCGGAAACATGCGCGCGGCCGCTTCGAGGGCCAGGTGCGCCGGCGTGTACAAGAAGGCCTGGATCAAGGGATTGCGCTGGACCAGCGCGTCGATTGCCGCCTCGACGCGGTGGGAGACGTCGCCGATGCCGTCGCCGTCGGCGTCGTAGCCGCGGTACTGGCCCCAGGAGTTGCCGCGGCCCTCGCGCGACCAGCGCATGCCCGACGCCAGGGTGCGGCCGAGCGCGCGCACGTCCGAGAGATTCTCGGCAATGCGGTTGCCCGTCAGCGTCAACCGCGCGGTGCTCTGCAGCGCCAGTCCCACTTCGTTGCCGGCAATCACATTGCCGCTGAAGACGGCTTCGCGCCGCGGGTCGGACGGCACCGATTCGGCATAGATGCCGATCCGGTTCGAGGTGATCTCGTTGTCCTCCGCGACCAGGTCGCCGATGTCCTTGAGCAGGATGCCGTAGGCGGCGACGCCTTCCCGGTGGTGGCGGATCCGGTTGCCCTTCAACACCAGGCGGTCCGACATCATCAGCGCGGCTCCCAGCAGATTCCTGGTGACCTCATTGTTCTCGAAGCGCGCGTCGTGCGAATACATCGAGTGCAGCCCGTAGCGGCAGTCGGTGACGACGTTCTCGGTCACCGCCACGCGCTCGGTGAACGAGAGATAGATCCCATCGCGGGCGTCGGCGACCCAATTGCCGTTGATGCGGCTGTCGCGCAGCTGCTAGGCGTTGATCGCGTGGCCGGGGCGCGCGCCGTAGTGCTTGCCGGGCCGAATGCGGTTGCCATCGATGACGACCCGGGCGCCGTCGCCAATGTGGATCCCGAAGTAGACGTCGACCACCTCGTTCGACTCGATCCGGTGACCGTTACCCGTGACCTTGAGGCCGGCGGCCTCCTCGGTGACTGCGCGGCCGCTGTTGCGAATCGTAAAGCCGCGAAACACCACGTCGCTGCCGGAAATGGTCACCACGCTGCCGCGGCCGCCGCCGTCGATGGTTGCGCCGGGTTCCCCGATCAAGCTCAGCGGCCCGCGCACGACAATCGGACCGCGATAAACGGCCGCCGCGACAATGAGCGTGCTCCCCGGCGGCGCGGCATCAATCCTGGCCTGCAGGACGTGGGCAGGCACGTCGGCGGCCCGCGCCACGGGAACCGCGAACACCAGCACGAACAGCGCGGCGATCGCCGGAGCGAGTCGCACCGGCGCCGCGGGCCGCGCCCACCGGTCGCCGAACCGGGCGCCCACCACCAGCACCAGCCCCGCCGCGACGATGCAGCCGAATCCCCAGGACACCATGCCCGTGGAGACGAAGTTGCCCATCGTCGTTTCACCGATGACCAGGGGCGTGAACGGCTCGAGACGAATGGGCGCTTTCGGATTGAGACTGTGGCCGAAGGAGTACAGCCGCCATTGCAGGTCCACCAGCATCATCACCGGCGCCGCCGCCGTGGCGGCGATCGCGAGCCGGCGCAGCCACTGGTGGAGCGGCGACAGCAGGCAAATCACGACTAGGGCGGCGATGCCGAACGGGAACAGCGCCGTTTCGAGCGCCGGCGCCTCGATCGGCGGCATGCCGATGTAGTGATTCAGGATGTTGATTTCGTGGACGTCTCCGCTGAGCGCCGTGCCGTAGGCATACAGATGCAGGCCGCGCGGATATTGCGGCGCCCTCATCGTCATGCTCCAGAGCGGCAGCTGGGCGCTTAGCGCCACCAGCGCCGCCGCGAGCACTCCGGCTGCCACGCGGGCGACCCGTGCGCGCGTCATTTCGCCTCTCCTTTCCAGGTCCGGACTTCCTGCCACGATCGCAGCATTTGCCCGCCATGCGCCGTGGCCGCGGTCTCCGCCGCCGCGGCCGCGGCGTAGGCGAGCACACCGCCGCTCATCGGGGTGGGGATGCGCGTGGACGCAACGAAGATCGCCGTGTCGGCGTCGAGCCATCCGGCTCCGCCGGCCTCCTGCAGCCAGACCTCGGCCGGAACTGTGGCTTCACCGCGAAGGGCCTCGAGCAGGCACCCGATGTCATCGAACACCCGCGGTGGCTGGCCCTGTGCCTGGTACGCCGCGGCGTAGATGGGCTCGCTGACCAACATGCCGCAGTGGCTGCAGGCGGTGGTGTCCACCACGATCTCCGGGGGACCAGCCGCAATCGCGCTGCAGGCCGCTGACAGCAGCGCGAAGGCGGCGATGACAAGGGTTCGAGTCGACATGTGACAGCCTTCCCAGGTCCCTTACTTCTCGACGATGAGCCAGCCCTGCATCTCCAGGTGCAGCGCCGAACAGAACTCGGTGCAGTAGAAGCTGTAGGAGCCCGCCTTATCGGCGACAAACTCCACCGTCGTCGATTCTCCCGGGTCGAGGCTGACGATCACGTTCTTGGTCGGCACGGCGAAGCCGTGCGTGGCGTCGGCCGTCTGTTCGGTGTTGGTGAGATGGATGATCACCTTGTCGCCGACCTTCGCGGTCACGATGTCCGGTGTGAAGTGGCTGCGGACCACGTTCATCCAGACTTCCACGACCCCGGGACGGCGCTCGATCCGGGCCTCGGTTTCGGTGGCGATCGCGTTCGGGCTCCGCGCCATCGTTTCCGGCGAGGTGCCGGGCGCGTAGACCGCCAGTCCTTTCAGGGTGTCGGTCTTCACCAGCTGGGCATAGTGCGGCTCGCCGAAACCAATCGGCATGTCGGCGATCAGCTCCATTTTCGGGCCGGAGATATCGATCAACTGGAAGTTCTGCGGGTGCAGCGGCCCGACGTTGCTGTGACGGTCGATCGACCACTTGTTCATGGCGATCAGGTACTTGCCCTGGGGGTCCATGGTGTCGCCCTGGGTGGTGGCGAGATGGCCGATGTTGTAGTGGACCGACACCTTGTCCACCAGCTTGAAGGCCTTGTCGGCCGGGTGGTACGGCTCGCCGAGCGTCCACTTCGCCACGGCGCTCTCGAGATAGAGGCTGGTGTAGGCGTGTCCCTGGTTGTCGTACTGGGTGTGCAGCGGACCGGCGCCCAGTTCGACCTTGCCCGCGACCACCGCGTCGAAATTGAGGATCGGAATGCCGTAGCGATCTTTGCCCTCGTAGTTCTTCGATTCGATCGCCTTCTTGATCAGCTCGATGCTGTAGACCGTGGCATGCGGATCGAGCTTCCCGGAGACCGTGATGTAGTCGCCCTTCGGGGCGATGTCGACGCCGTGCGGGCTGCGCGGCTCGGGCGCCAGGTGCAGCAGCCCCTCCTCAACCGCGGTTTCGAGCGTGATCACGCGGATGCCATTCAGGCTCGTGAACTTGCCCGCCGCGATGACCTGTTCGGCCTTCCGCCAGTTGATGATGTGCAGGTAGTCGAAATCGAGCTGCGACGCGCCGACCTCGAGGGGCGGCCGGCCCTGCTGGATGCCGCCGGTGGCCATCTCCACGTTGTACGAGTTGATGAAGGCGTAGCCGTCGCTGGCGCCCTTCCCGGAGTCGGCCAGGTCCTGCGTGTACGGCGGCAGCTCGATCTGGAAGCTCTTCGCCAGATCCATGCGGCCGCTCTTCGGATCGACGGCGACGAACGTGGAGTAGCCACGATAGATGTCGGCGTAGCGATTGAGATGGTCGTCGAGCGTCACCGATTGTCCCTTGCTGGCGTTCCACGCCTTCAGGGCCGGCACCTTCGAGGAGATGTGCACGTACTTGGTGTCGGGCGTCGCGAAGATGCCGCCGTGGGAGGTCTGGAGGTTGGGCACCTGCAGGACCTGCTTGGTCCGGAAGTCGGCAAGGTCCACCATCCCGATCCGGCCATGCGCGCGATCGTTGATGTAGAGCCAGCGGCCGTCGTATTTCCCGTCGGTTTCGCTCAGCGCCGGGTGATGGGAGTCACCCCATCGCAGGGCGTCGCCGTTGCCGTTGCCGCTGCCTTCCCCGAGCGCACTCTCGGACCAGTCGGCGCCGTAGCCGAAGCCCTGCCACGGCTCGGGGGTGAAGACGGCAATGGTCTTCAGCAACCGCATGGACGGGACGCCCACGACGTGCACCTGACCGGAATGGCCGCCCGACGCAAACAGCATGTACTCGTCGCGCCCGCCCGGCGGGACGAACGTCTTGATGGCCCGGCCGGCGTCCTCGGGACTGAGGCCCCGCGACTGCGCAAGCTCGAGCAGCCCGGCGGGCCCACCGCTGGTCAAACGGGGCCCGCACGCGCCGATCGTTGCCGCCAATACCAGCACGAGCGGCACCACTACGATCAGTATTCTCTTCATCCCATCCTCCGTTCCGCTTTTGACGATTGCTTCACGGAGTATTCCGCCACGGCGGAATCGCGCCTATGACGCGTGTCATACGCCGCCTCGGACGGCTCGGCTACGGTGAGGTGTCGGGACGGCAATACGGCTGCCGCCCCAGATTTCGACAGGAGCTCACGATGACACTGACGATCGTCCGCATACTTGGTTGGCTGGTAATCGCCCATGGCCTGTCGCATGCCGTACTGCCGATGCGAGGTTCCCTGGCCTACACGGCATGGGACGGTGACTTGCTCCCGGCTGCCCTCTACAGCGTCAGCATGGTCGGCTTTGTCGCGGCCGGCCTGGGCCTGCTGGGCGTGCGACCGCTGGACCGCGCGATCAGCCCGCTGCTGGTCGTTGCCTCCGCCTGGTCGCTGGTCGCCATCTACGTCCTGGGCGATCCGCGGCTGTGGTTCGGGGCCGTGTGTGATGTGGCGCTCTTGCCGATCGGCCTGTGGGGCGCCTACGCCGGATGGCCGTCCCACCCGTCGCATCGCCGCATCTGGCACCTCGCCGCGCTCACCGCTGGATTCACGCTGGTCGGGTATATCGGCGTCGGCGCGTTCACCTATCCGGCGCACCGCACGTGGGGCAGCACGCCCGCGGAACTCGCCATGTCCCTGCCCGGCGATGCCGAGCCGCGCGATCCCGCGCTCGAAGTCCAGCACGCCGTCACCATTGACGCACCGGCTGAGGACGTCTGGGTCTGGCTGGTCCAGCTGGGCCAGGATCGCGCCGGGTTCTACAGCTACGACTGGCTCGAGCGAGCGGCCGGCCTCGGCATCCGGAACGTCCGAGACGTGCGGCCTGAATGGCAGACGCTGCAGGTGGGAGACGTGGTCCGCGCGACCCCGCCCGGCTACCTCGGCGGCCTCCTCGGCGAGATCGCCTGGAAGGTCGGTGACCTCACGCCGGAACGCGCGTTGGTGCTCGAGAACAGGGCCGCGTTCGTGTTGCACCCGATCTCGGAGGAACGCACTCGGTTGATCATTCGAGCGCAGATGGGCACCCGGGACCGGTCCGTCTGGGCATCGGCGGCCAGCCTCCTGGGTTTCCAGTTACCCCACTTCATCATGCAGCGCCGCATGATGCTCACCCTCAAGGCCCTCGCCGAGGAACATTACGCCATGCGCGATCCGGTCCGGACCATCGACATCGTCGCGACCGACGACATGAAATACAGCGTGACCACCATCACCGCGCAGCCCGGCGAGGAGATCCGGATCCGGCTGGTGTCGAAGGGCGTCATTCCGAAAGTGGCGATGGCGCACAACGTGGTCGTGCTCGAGCTCACGACCGACATCGACGCGCTGCTGAAGGAAGGCGCCCCGTTTCGGGAGACCGACTTCATTGCGCCGGCGATGATGACGAGTGTGATCGCCAGGACGGCGCTCGCCGGTCCCGGCGAACAGGTGCAGGTGACCTTCACCGTCCCCGAGACGCCAGGGGACTACCCATTTGTGTGCACCTTCGCAGGGCACTACCAGGCCGGCATGAAGGGGACCCTCATCGTCAAGCCTGGGTAGAGGACCGCCACAGGGTGTGCTCTGTTGGACGGAGACGAACGAAACCCCCGACGACCGCCGCTAGCGGCCCCGGCCGCGAACGCCGCCGACAACGCCCGCGCGCTTCGCCGTGGGTCGGGTGGTGGTCCCGATCTCGATCCCCTTGGGACGGCCGCCGCGATCCGTGGTGGCGCGTGGCACATCCTTCGGCACGCGGGCGCGGCTGATCCCGATCACGTCCCCGACGTGCTTCTTCGCGCTCTTGGTCGCGGTCTTCGCTGACTTGGCGGTCTTCCCGGCGGTACGTGTCGTTTTGGCCACGAGCCCTCTGAGCGGCGCCAGGCTCCAGTCCGTCCGTGTATCGGAGGTGTGGTCCAAGCGTTCCCGCGAAGCATACCTCACCCTTCACCGAGGATGCTCAGCAGTAGGGCACGACAAGTCGCGTGAGCAATCAGGTGGGTTCACCGCGTGCCGGTGCGCGGTCACCTTCGCGCAAGCGCCCGAACGTGGTCTCGATCGCGCGCTGGAGCTTGTCAGCGGCGCCATCCATCGCGGCCGCCACGGTTGCCGCCTGGTGAGTGACGGCGATGGGCGGCCGGCCTTCGAGTCTGGCTTCCATCAGGCACCGCTTATCGTCGTTGCCGCCTCTGGTCGCGTTCTCGTCGCTCAGGTGGATCTCCACCCTGGTGATCTGATCGCTGAACCGTGCCAGGGCAGCTTCGACGATGGTCTGAGCCTGCGCGGCCAGCCCTTCGCTGCCGGTGATGTTGCGGTCGGTATTCGTCTGAATCTGCATCGGTTCCTCGGTTGTCGACTATCTTCACCAGCATCGCCTGATGTCGCTACCGTCGCTGTGCAATTGTGGACAGCGGCATCGTCACATCAACCCGTTCTCGCGAGCGTAGTTGGCCAGCTCGACCCGGCCGTTCAGGTCGAGCTTCTCGTAGATGTTGTGCATGTGGACCTTGACCGTGCCTTCGCTGATGGACAACCGATCCGCGATCGCGCGGTTGCGCAGTCCGCCGGCCACCAGGCGCACGATCTCGCGTTCCCGGCTGCTCAATTGGCGCGCGGTCGCGCTGGCGCGCTGCTCGCGTGACAGCAGCCGGCGTAAGGCCCGGCCGCCGAGCCCTTGCTCGAGCCACTGGCCGCCGGCATGCACTTCGCGGATCGCGTCGATCAGCAGTTGCGGCGCCATGTCCTTGAGGACCACCCCTTGCGCGCCAAGACGGATCGCCTCCAGCAGCTGATCGTCGTCGATCACCGCCGTGAGCAGGATGATGCGGGTGCGCCGATCCTTCTCGCCCATCGCACGCAGCAACTCGAGGCCGCCACCTCCCGGCATCAACAAGTCCAGCACCAGGACGTCCG
Source organism: Acidobacteriota bacterium (assembly GCA_030697165.1). NCBI lineage: Bacteria > Pseudomonadati > Acidobacteriota > Acidobacteriota bacterium. Next base: position 375,361 of record JAUYQQ010000022.1, on the reverse strand, counting down.
GCGACACCGCCCGCAGCGCCCGCAGCGCCTCGTCCGCCGTCCGGCATCGCGCCACCACGTCGATATCGGCCTCCAGCCGGAAGAGCTGCTCGAGGCCGTCAAGCACGATCGGGTGATCGTCGGCCAGCGCGACGCGAATGGGCGCGTCAGGCAGCAACGCCGAGAGGGAGTGTGACATTGAGCTCTGCTCCGGCAGGACCCGATTCGAGGACCAACGAGCCCTGCAATGCCCGCACCCGGTCGCGCAGGTTCTTGGGCCCGAGATTGAGCGTGGCCAGCTGCTCGTCGGTAAAGCGGCCGGTGAAGGGGAAGCCGCGGCCGTTGTCCGTAATCGAGACCGCGATGGCGGCTGCGCCCACGGGTTGGATCGTGACGTGGGCCTGGGACGCCGAGCCGTGGCGAGCGGCGTTGACGAGTGCCTCGCGAATGATGTGGTACACATCGCGGCACAGCGAGACCGAGAGCCCATCGCTCTGGTCACCCAGCCGGAGCTCGACCCGCAGGTCCCATTCGCGCTCCATCCGCTGCGCCAATTCGTCGAGGCGCGCCTCGAGCGGGGTGCTTTCCGGCGCCGACGCCGCCGGCTTGAGTTCCTGGATGAAGAAGCGCAGGTCGCGCTGCTCGGACGCCAGCATCTGCTGCGCGTCCTCGATCGCGGAGATGACCGCCGGCGCTTCGCCGTTCATCATTCGCCGGATCGCTGCCAGCCGCAGCGCGATCCCGGTGAACGATTGCAGCACCCCGTCGTGCAGGTCGCGCGCCAGCCGGATCCGTTCCTCGGTGGCGGAGGCCTGCCGCAACTGCTCCGTCAGACCGAAGGCGTCCAGCCGTGCCGCGATCACGCCGGCCACGATCTCCGTCAGGACCAGATTGTCGAGGGTGGGTTCGGCCTTGTCGAGCACGAACAGACGCCCACTGAGGCTTTCCCCCTGCATCGGCACCGAGACCACGCTGACGGTCGCGAAGCGATCCGCGAAGCCCGCCGCGATCGGGTCCCCCGCCCACAAGGCGAGCCGCAGCCCATCCGGCTCTTGCACCAGGGTTCGGGCGTTCGGGCCCCGGCGGCAGATGAACGCGCGATCACTAATCTCGCCGTTGACCAGCGCGATCTCCCGGGACTGGCGATCGTGCGTCCACGCGCCGCGGTCCCACACTGCGAGACGCCGCCACGGCGTGTCGATTTCCGACCAGGCCAGGACCAGTCGCGGCGCTGCCAGCAGCGGCGCCGCGTAGCTGAGCAGATCCCGCACCAGTGACTCCGTGTCATCGCGAACCGTTTCCGGCCAGGTCGCAAGCAGCGACATCTCGCGCACCGTTCGCCGATCCTGCGTGCCGACGTACGCGAACAGGCCCGCCAGGACGAACAGATAGACACTGCGAATGATGAACCCCCGCAGGTCGAACTCGGGGTCGTGGAGGACGATGCCGAAGTAGATGCCAAACCCGAAGAACACGGCCATCACGATCGTCGCCGTCCACAGTGTCCCTCGCACCTGCCACCGCAACGTCGCGGCCAGCAGCGCGAAGACGAAATACACCGTGAACGGGCTCGCCGGATCCGTGAAAAAGATGAACAACGAAAAGCACGCCAGATCAACGGCGTGCGTGACCACCGGCCACCAGCGCGGCACGGCCTCGACCCCCCACAGGAGCACGGCCACGGCCGCGGCGTAGACCACGTAGGCCACCAGGACGCTGTACGCGACGGTGGCATAGCGGATCGGCTCTGCCGGGTCCAGCCAGACGGCGAACAGTGACGCAACCGCCAGCAGGACGCGGCCGGCCGCGATCAGCCGTTCAGGTCGCATGCGTGGGACGTACAGCGGTTCCGACACCGCGGTGAGCGTACCATGCCGTCCGCCGACCTCCGCTATGTCCAAGGATATAGGGCGGTGTACCAGCTGATGTATTCACTCCGCGCCAATCCGCGGGTATCGTCAGCGAAGGTGGTGGATCCTGACAGCCTCTCGATCTTTCTCAGTCTGTGGGGCTACCCGGCGCTCCTGGTGCTGCTCGTTCTTACTGGGGTGGGATCGCCGATCCCCGAGGACCTGTTGCTGCTCACCGCCGGGTACCTGGTATTCAGCGGCGTCTTCGTTTGGCCGGCGGCGCTGGCGATCGGTGTCGCCGGCGTGGTCATCAGCGACGTGATGCTGTTCAGCGCGGGCCGGCATCTGGCGTGGCGCTCGATGCGGGGGGGCGACAACCAGCTGCTCTCCCGCGAGCGCCTGGCGCGAGCGTCGGGGTGGTTCGATCGCGTCGGCGATCGACTCGTGTTCATCGCGCGGCTCGTGCCGGGCACCCGCGCGATGGTGTTCCTGGCCGCCGGCGTGCGGGCCGTGCCTGGGTGGCGCTTTCTCCGCTACAACCTCCTGGGTGCGGCGCTCTGGGTGCCCGCCATGCTCGTGGTCGGGCACGCGTCGGGCAGTCGCATTGGCAACCTCGAGGCGATGGTCGCGTGGCTCAGTCGCAGCGCCGTGTGGGTCATGGCCCTGGCCGCCGTGCTGTTTCTGATGTGGCTGTCATGGGGACGTGAGGAGTCGAAGCTGTAGGGCTCGCTGGCCATGAAGCAACACTCAATCCTGAGGTTCGGCGCGGCGGGGATCTGCGTTCTCGCCATGACCGGCCAGTTGTGGGCGCAAGCCGCACGGCGGCCCTTGCCGCCGTCTGTAGGCGTGCGCGTCGAGCGCGACCACGCGGCCATGGCGCGCTTCCGTCCGGCCTTCCCCTTCTGGCAGCACATCTTCGTCGTACCCGACGGCGCGATCGCGTTTGGCAGCGCCGTTGACGGCCGCCTGCTGGCCACCTTCCCGGTCCGGGGAGACTGGGCACGGGACGGGGTGTGGCGGGACAATTCGTTCGCCACATTCACGATCGATCACCGTCTGCCGGACGATCTGTGGCAGCGTCGCGAGACGGTGGCGGAGTTGCTCGAGCCGGCGGTCGGCCCGGTGTTGCATAACCCGACCCGCGGGCTGTCGGTGCTTCCGAACCTCCCCCGGTATGGCGCCTTCCTGGGCGAATGGGGTGCCATCTACGAGCGTTTTGGAGTGCCGGCGGAAATCGGGCTGGCACAAGCACTGGTCGAGTCCGGGTTCAACGGTACCATCCGCTCCGAGGCACGGGCCGTCGGTTTCTGCCAATGGCTGGACCGCAACTGGAATCGCCTCAAGCAGCTGGCACCGCACGTCGTCGAAGGGCACAACCAAACGACGCAGGCGCCATACTGCGCCGCCTATCTGTCGATTCTCGCCACGAAGTACCACAGCTTCATCCCGGCACTGTCGGAGCACCACACGGGTGGCGCTAACGTCGGTCGCACCCTGATCAACGGCGAGCGGCTGGGCGGCGCCGATGTCCGCGAACGCTATTTCATTGGCGCCGAGTTCGCCCGCGACCTGCGCGCGGCCGCGCCTGGCGCCTTCAGCGATCTCTACGGGACCTACGGCCCACGCTCGTTTCTCTATGCCGAAATGGTCTTCGGCAATGCGGCGGCAGTCGCGCAGCTGACGGCGACGACGCCACAATCGAAGATTTACGCGATGCGGACCCCGCGTGCCCTGGCCGTGACCGACATCGTCCGCAGCACCGGCCTGACAGCCGCTGAGGTTCGTCGATTCAATCCGGCACTGGTGTCGCGCGTGCCGGCGCGGGGCACGCTCTACCTGCCGCGGCACGTCGCGGCGTTTGGGCGCGACGTGGCGTTCTGGCATCGGCCGCCGGTCGCTGCCTATTCATCCCTGCTCACCGAGTTCACCAGCCTTGACGCCTCGATCGAACGCTGGGACAGCCCGTCGTTCGACGCGGTGCTCAGCCGCTTCCGGACGCGCTTCGAGGCGACCGCGACCGAAGAGGGCGCCGTCATGGCGACGACACTGGCATACGTGCTGGAGGAGCGGCGTTCGAACCGCCAGGCGCAGATCCTGGCGGAGTTCCGTTCGAGCGGGCGCATCGCGCAATTGTTCGAGCAAGCCCGGCTGCAACGGGAACCGGCGGTGCCTCCGCGACGCGGCGGCACTGACCACTGATGGGGCGCGGGGCCACGGTGACACCCGCGAAGGAAAAGGACAACAGGATGACACACGCACGGTTGATCGTAGTCGCGGCGCTCTGCGCCATTGTGGTTGCCGGGTGCGCTAAACGGGCGCAGCCGGTGAGCCGTGTTGAGCCACCGCCGGCGTCCACGGTCGAGACCCCGCCGCCCCCGCCGCCGGCGCCGATGGCGGCAGAAGCGGCACCAGCGCCGGTCCTCTCGGAGGAGGAGCTCTTCGCGCGCAAGACGCTGGCCGAGCTGAACGCCGAACGGCCGCTTGGCGACGTGTTCTTCGACCTCGATCAGTCGGCCATCCAGTCACAGGCGCGCGAGGTGCTGCAGCAAAACGCCGCGTGGCTGCGGCGCTGGCCCTCCACGCGCATCACGGTCGAGGGCCACAGCGACGAGCGCGGCACCGGCGAGTACAACCTCGCGCTTGGCGAGCGGCGCGCGCAGGCGGTGCGGGCGTACCTGGTCGATCTGGGTGTGCCGCGCGACCGCGTCGAGGCCGTGGGCAAGGGCAAAGAGGCGCCCTTTTGTAGCGAGTCATCCGAAGCGTGCTGGCAGCAGAACCGGCGAGGGCATTTCATCATCACCGACAAATAGCGGATGCGGTCCGCGTTCCTCGATCTCGCGCGCGCCTTCGCGATCCTGATGATGCTCCAGGGCCACACCCTGGATGCGGTTCTGGCCGTCGAGGCGCGCGCGGGAACGGCGTTTGACCTGTGGACCTTCCTGCGCGGGCTGACCGCCTGCATGTTTCTGCTCCTGTCCGGGCTGGCATTCACGCTCGCGACGGATCGCCAGTGGACAGGGCATGTAACTTCCCCGGCCACCATCACTCGGCGGCTGCGCCGGTTCGGATTCTTCCTGCTGCTCGGCTACGCCCTGCACTTTCCGATGGCCAAGTTCCGGCACTTGCCGGGGATGGGCGACGAGCGCTGGCGGAGCTTCCTCGCGGTTGACGTGCTGCAGTGCACCGCGGTCATGCTGATCGTTCTGCAAGTGTTGGTGTGGGTGGTACGCACGCGTGGGCGCCATGCCGGTGTAGTGGTGCTCGGCTGCGTGGCGATCGTCGCGCTGACACCGGCCATGTGGGGCATCGACTGGGCGGCGCGGCTGCCCCTGGTAATCGCGGCCTATCTCTCACCCGCCACCGGCTCACTGTTTCCGCTGTTTCCCTGGGGTAGTTACGTCCTGTTCGGAGCGGCCCTCGGTCATCTCCAGATTCAGCGCAACATCGACCCGGCCGCCGGCGTTGGCGATTCTGTGTGGCTGCTCGGCGGCGTGGGACTACTGGCCCTCGCCCTGATCAGCATCTCGATTCCGATCGCGCCGTTCGGGGCGGCGCATTTCTGGTCGACCAGCCCCACCCAGTTTCTCCTTCGCACCGGCCTGGTACTGGTGGTTCTGAGCGCCGTGTCGCTCATCAGCCAATCTGTGTCGAAGCCGCCCTACGCCGTTCAGGCACTCGCACAAGAGTCGCTCACGATCTACGCCGTCCACTTGTGTCTCGTCTACGGCTCGGTCTGGAACGTGGGCCTGCGGCAGCTCGTCGGGCCCAGCCTGACCATCCTGCCGGCGCTCGGTGCGGTGGCGGTGATGTGGGTGTCAATGGCCGCGCTCGCCTGCGCCTGGCGCTGGTGCAAGCAGCACCAGCCGGGCGCCGCAAAGTGGGTCCGGGCAGGGACGGGAGGACTGCTGCTCGGCAGGCTGCTGTGACGCGCGGCCTCGTCCGGTCGGTTCCAAGCCTGATCGGAGGAATAGAATCAACTGATGGCGGCCTTGTTCGCACCCGACCGCTCGTCGGTGCCTGGTCCCTCGACCTGGCTCCCTGGCGGTGCGTACTGGGCATTGCGCACGGACCCCCTCGCCTTCTTCACCGGCACCGCGCGCACCTCACCGCCAGCACGTGCAAGGCTTCGCCGAGGCGCTGACCGACGCCGTGGCGAACTTCGCCTACGCGTTCATTCCGGGCCTGGACTACTGGCAGAAGCTGCCGCTACCCATGTTCGTCAGGATGCGCACGGCGCGCGAGCGTTTGGATCGCGTGATTCATCGCGTGATTGCTGAGCGACGAACAGGCAACCCCAAGAAGGGGTTGCCTCCACCGAAGCCGGATCTGATCTCGATGCTGCTGGCCACTATCGCGCAGCGATGGCGGTTTGCCAGGGGCGCGCATCCGGCGCCGGCCACCGAACCGAGGATCACCCTGAGGCCGAAGGGGTTGACGATGAATGCCGTGGCACGGTCCGCCTAAAGGCGGACGCCACATTGCAACGGTCCGGCTAAAGCCGGACGCCACATCTAAAGCCGGACCCTACAGCTGGAGGCGGGCGTCATAATGGAAGTCAGATGCCTGTTCTCGTCGCTGAAGATCTCCAGAAGACCTATACGAGTGGTGACGCCAACGTCACGGCGCTAGCCGGCGTTACCTTCGCCGTCGAGCAGGGCGACTTCGTCGCCCTGATGGGTCCCTCGGGCTGCGGCAAGTCCACGCTGCTGCACATCTGCGGCGCCATGGACCGCGCGTCGTCTGGCAGCATTCTCCTGAACGGCAAGAACCTGGCGACACTCGGAGACGATGACCTCACGCACGTGCGACGGGAACAGGTCGGGTTCGTGTTCCAGTTCTTCAACCTGCTGCCGACACTGACCATTGCCGACAACATTGCCCTGCCGTGCCTGCTGGCCGGCATGAAGGGCGTCGAGGCCGACGCGCGCGCGCAGGCGCTCGCGGACCGCGTCGGCATCGCGCATCGACTGGGTCACTACCCGCAACAGGTCTCGGGCGGCGAAATGCAGCGCGCCGCCATCGCCCGCGCGCTGGTGCATCAGCCCGCCCTGCTCGTGGCCGACGAGCCCACCGGTAACCTCGATTCCGACAATGGCGAGAAAGTGCTGGCGCTGCTGTCTGAGCTCAATCGCGAGATGGGCGTCACGGTATTGCTGGCGACCCATGCCGCCGAGGTTGCGGCAGCGGCCACGCGAGTCTTGCGGATGCGAGATGGCCAGTTCGAATCGCGATGAGACTTTTTACCCAGTTCATCCTTCGACCGCTGGTCGGCGATAAGGTCCGGACCGCCACCACCATCCTCGGCGTGGCGCTGGGCATTGCCGTGGTCGTCGCCATTCAGCTGACCAACGACAGTTCCGTGCGCGGGTTCGAGACGGCGCTCGAGACGGTCGCCGGCAAGACCGCGGTGGAGATTGTCGGCACCGGTGGCGTAAACGAGGACGTGCTGCCGTCGCTCGGCTGGTTGCGGGAATACGGCATCGTCAGTCCGGTGGTGGAAGGCAACGCCGCACTGAGCGGCGGCGACGCCTCGCTGCGGCGGCGGGACCTCGAAGCGGTGCGCGTGCTCGGCATCGACATCCTGCGCGACATGCCGTTCCGGGATTATCAGTTGCTGGATGTCGGCGAGCCAGCAGGCAACCCCAAGAAGGGGTTGCCTCCACCTGACAGCACAGACATCACGGCGCAGAAGTTTCTCGAGATTCTTACCGACGAACGGTCGGTGGTGATCAGCGAGAAGCTAGCACGGCGGCGCGGCTACACCATCGGCAGCGAGATGCCGATGATGTTCGGCGACCGCGTCGGCACCTACGTCGTGCGCGGGCTGCTGAAAGACGAGGGGCCGGCGCGCGTGCTCGACGGCAACTTCATCCTGATGGACATTGCCGCCGCGCAGGTGGCGTTCGACCGCCTCGGACGCCTCGACCGGCTCGACGTGCTGCTCCCGGCGGGCGCAGACCTGCCGGCCTCGCTCGCGGCCATCTCGGCGCGCCTGCCCGACGGCCTGACCGCGCAGCGGCCGTCGCGGCGCGGCGAGCAGGTGGAAACCATGCTCGCGGCGTTCCACGCCAACCTGACCGCGCTCTCGTGGATCGCGCTGGTGGTCGGCCTGTTCCTGGTCTACAACACCGTCACCATCTCGGTCGTGGCGCGGCGGCAGGAGATCGGCACTTTGCGGGCGCTCGGCCTGACGCGCCGGAAGGCGCTGCTGCTGTTCCTGGGCGAGGCAGCGGTGCTGGCGCTTGCCGGCATCGTGATTGGCCTGGGCCTGGCGCGACTGCTGGCCGACGTCGCGGTGGGCATGACCGCGGCCACGGTCAGCACCATCTACATTGCCACCGCCTCGGCGCCGCCCGACATGAACTGGGGTCACGTATGGCTGGCGGCGCTCGTCGGCCTGCCGCTGTCGCTGCTGGCGGCGGCCGTGCCGGCGCTTGAAGCCAGCCGGGTGCAACCGACCGCCGCCATGCGCGGGCACGACACGCTCGACATGCGGCTCCGGCTGCGGCCGGTCATGGTGATTGCGCCGCTGGCCGTCCTGGCGCTCGCGTTCGGCCTCGCGCAGTTGGGCCCGGTCAACGGGCGGCCGATCTACGGCTACCTGTCGTCGTTTGCGATCGTGATCGGCGCCGGCCTGCTGGTGCCGGTCATCATGTACGGCCTGGCCCGCGCCGGCCGCGGGCTGCTGAGACGACGCTTCGGCGTCGAGGGCCTGCTGGCACACGCCAACCTCACCGCCGCCATTCCCCGCCTGTCGATCTCGGTCGCCGCCCTGGCGGTCAGCCTGTCAATGATGGTCGCGATCGCGATCATGATCGGCAGCTTCCGCGACACCGTCGTCTACTGGGTGGGCCAAACGCTGCAGGCCGACCTGTTCGTGGGTCCCGGCATTCGCCCGACGGTCGGCCAGGAACAGACGTTATCGCCGGACGTGATCGACGCGGTGCAGCGGCATCCGAGCGTCGCGGCCATCGACAGCTTCCGCAATCTCGACCTCGTGTATCAGGACCGGCTCACGGTGCTCGGCGCCGGCACCTTCAGCGTGGTGCTCGAGCACGGCGCCCTCCTGTTCAAGAGCCCCGCCAATGCCCGCGAGGCCGTGCGGCAGGCCATTGGCCAGGACGCGGTGATCGTCTCGGAAGCGTTCGCAAACAAGTTCGACAAGCAGGAAGGCGACACCCTCTCGCTGCCAACGCCGCAGGGCCTGCGCGACTTCAGCGTCGCCGCGGTCTATTACGACTACTCGAACGATCGCGGGGTCGTGATCATGGACGTGGGCACCTTCCGCCGCTACTTCGGTGACCTCGCGCCGAGCGGCCTGGCCGCGTTCCTGGAGGAGGGCGCGGATCCCGACGTCGTGCGGCAAGAGATCCTGGCGTCGATGGACGAAGGCCACCGCGCCTTCGTCTTTACCAACCGGACGCTAAGAAACGAAGTCCTGCGCATCTTCGACAGCACCTTTGCCATCACCTACGCCCTCGAACTGATCGCCATCATCGTGGCCATGCTCGGCGTGGCCGGCACGCTGCTGACGCTCGTGCTCGAGCGGCGGCGCGAACTCTCGCTGTTGCGTCTGACCGGCGCCGATCGCAAACAGGTGCGCAAGATGGTGATCATCGAGGCGGCGCTGATCGGCGCGGTCAGCCAGGGCATTGGTTTGACGATGGGGTTGGCGTTGTCGCTGGTGTTGATCTACGTGATTAACGTGCAGAGCTTTGGGTGGACGATTCAGTTTCATTTGCCGACGGCGTTCCTGATCCAGTCGTCGATCGCGGTGGTGGTCGCCACCGCCATTGCCGGCGTCTACCCCGCCCGCCGGGCAGCGCAGTTGGTGTTGTCGCATGATGAATAGGCTCCTCATACTGGTGATCGCGATGGTCGTCGTCGGCGCCCCTAAAGGGGCGCCCTCCTGGCACGCGCTGTCGGCGCAAACGGCCTGGAAGGACGCGACGGCCGGCTATACCTACGCGTTCCCGCGCGATCATGCGTCGCATCCCGACTACAAGATCGAGTGGTGGTACTACACCGGCAACGTCAAGACGAAAGACGGACGGCGGTTCGGCTACCAGGTCACGTTCTTCCGCGTCGGCATCGATCCGGCGCCGACCAACCCCTCGAAGTGGGCCGTTCGCGATCTGTTCATGACCCACCTGGCCATCAGCGACCCTTCGGGCCGGCGCTATCGCTACGCCGAGAAGCTGTCGCGCGGCGGCCCAGGACTGGCTGGCGCAGCCAGCGATCGCTACCATGTGTGGAACGACGATTGGTCGGCGACTCTTGACGGGAGTCGGGAGTCGGGAGTCGGGAGTCGGATCGGGAGTCGACACCTCCTCAAAGCCGTGAGCCCTCAGGCCGCGATTGATCTCGCGTTGGACGAAGGCAAGGCGCCGATCATTCACGGCGTGGGCGGCATCAGCCAGAAGGGCGCCGAGGCCGGCAACGCGTCGCACTACTACTCGCTGACGCGCATGCCGACGCGCGGCTCGCTCACCGTTGATGGCGAGCGCTTCGAGGTCACCGGCGACAGCTGGATGGATCACGAGTTCGGCACCAGCTTTCTCGAGCCTGGCCAGCGCGGCTGGGACTGGCTGTCGATGCAGCTGTCCGACGGCCGCGAGCTGATGCTCTACCAACTGCGGCGAGACGATGGGAGCCGGGACCCGCGATCGAGCGGCACGCTGGTGGCGACTGACGGCAAAACGAAGCACCTCGACGTCAACGCGTTCACGCTCACCCCCGGCCGCGCCACCTTCAAGTCGAAGAACGGCGCGGTTTACCCAATCGAGTGGGCGATCAGCATCCCAGGCGAGAAGCTCGACCTGAAGATCACGACGCCGATGGCCGACCAGGAACTGTCGCTCGAGCGCTCGACGGGCGTGGCGTACTGGGAAGGCACCATCGACGTCAGCGGCATGCGCGCGGGCCAGCCGATCACCGGCGCCGGCTATCTGGAGATGACCGGCTACTTCGGCAGCCTGGGTCGCGTTCTGTCGGGACGATAGTCCGATGCCGGTCGACCAGGTGCGTGGTTAGAAGGCGGGGCCCGGCGCCTTGCGCCGGGCCCCCGCCAACCTTCAGAAACTCAACTTCAAACCGATCTGGATGATGCGCGGGTCGTAAGTGCTGCGAATGGTCCCGAATGCCGCCGCCGTGCGGTTTCCGTTCGGCGCGCGGAAGTTCGTGCGGTTGAGCAAATTGAAGAACTCGCCACGCAACTCGAAGTTGCCGTTCCGCCACGGCATCCGGAAGCGCTTCGACGTGACCAGGTCGACCGTCCAGGTGAGCGGCCCGCTGACGCTGTTGCGCTCGGCGTTTCCGAAGGGCTGGCTGAGATCGGTCGGCACGACGACATTGGCCCTGTTGAACCAGTTGTCGATGGTCCGCTCTCCAGACGGCGCCAGTGGGTCGCCGTTGACGTTGGGCCGGTAGTTATTGGCGCCGCGGAAGTCCTGCTGAATGCCCGACACCTGCGCCGCCGCCGACGGGGTGTACGTCAGCGTCACCCGTTCGCCTGGCGTCACGGTGTTGATGCCGGCGATCTGCCAGCCGCCAAGAATGGCGTCAACCACGGCGTTGGCGTCGCCCAGGTAGCGGCGGCCGCGGCCGATCGGCAGGTCCACCACGAAGCTGGTCGTGCTGTTGTACGGCTGGTGGTAGCCCGAGAGGCCGAAGTCGGCGTCCAGGTTGCGGAAGTCCTGCGGCGCTGGAAAATTGCCGTTCGGGTTCTCGAGCGAGCCCGCCCCGTTGTCCTTGGTCTGTGACAGCGTGAGGGAGCTCATGAACGTCATGCTCGTCCCGATGCGCCAGTCGAACTTGGTCTGGAACGAGTGATACCGGGACTTGCCGCCGTTGAACGAGTAGGTAATGTCGGCGTACTCCGGAATCGGGCGGCGCTGCTGCAGCGGGATGGTGCCGGCGGCGTTGTTCGGGGCGGCCTGGTTGAAGTTGGCAAACAGCAGCATGCCGTCCGAACGATTGCCGACGTAGGCGAGATCGAGCAGGGCGCCGCTCCACACCTCCCGTTGCACCGAGGCAAACCAGCTCTGCACGCTGGTCGAGCGGTAGTCCTTCGGCATGTAGGTGATGTTGGCCGCGAGCGGATTGAAGCGTGCCGGGTCGGTGAAGCCCGCCGGGTAGCCCTCCTGTGTCGTGCGGAAACCCGCCTGCGCCGGCGTCTGCACCACGACGGCGTTGACCACCTGGGGACCGTTGATGGGCAGCACGTTGGCGCCGCCGGCGCGGTGGAAGTGGACGTAGCTGACGCCGTAGCCGCCCCGCAGCACCGTGCGATCGGCCGGCGTGAACGCCAGACCGATCCGCGGGCCGAAGTTGTTGCGATCGGGCGTGAGCGTCGAGCGATCCTCGAGCGACCCGTCCTTGGCCAGCACCAGGGTGCGGGTCGCCGGGTCGAAGTTCGACAGGATGTTGTTCTTCTCGACCCACGGCGTGGCGTACTCGTATCGCAGACCCGCATTGAGCGTGAGCCGGTCGCTCACGCGCCAGTCGTCCTGCAAGTAGACGAAGTGCATGTCCTGCTCGAGCTCGGCGACCAGCAGGTTGCTGAGGGCGTAGGTCGAGCGCAGGCCGAACATGAAGTCGGCCAGGTTGTAGAGGTTGCTGGCGGCCGCTCCGGCGGGACGCGAGAACTGTCCGGCATACGAATCGCGGCCGTAGAGCGGGTTCACGTCCTGCACTTCGGTGAGCACACGCTGGTACTCGTAGCCGGTCTTGAGCGAGTGCCGGCCCTGGAGCCAGGTGTAGTTGATCTTCGGGTTGATCACTGTCGGGTACTGCCACTGCGGATTGGTCGCCTGGCGCCCGAGATCGGAAAATCCCGTGATCAGCTGGGTCGGCAGGCCCGCGGCGACGCGCGGGTCGGTCGGCAGGCCCGTGATGCCATAGGCGGCTTCGGCCCGCGGCTCGCCGGCCACGAGCGCCGCCGGGTCCTTGCCGGCCCGCGTCTTCGACCAGCCGAACCGCGCCTCGAACAGCGACGTGCCGCCCGGGGTATAGGTCAGGCCGCTCGAGAACTGCTTGTTGTTGACATAGGTGCGCGCGTTGCCGGCGCCGCCAGAAGGCCCGGAGATGTTCGGCTGGTCGAAGATGTCGGCATCGCGCCAGCCGTAACGACCAAACAACGACAGCCGCGGGCTGATCTGGACGTCGACCTTGCCGCCCGCCTTCGGCGTGCGGTTGGTGAACTGCTGCAGAATCTGCAGGTTGTTGGCGGTGCCGGCGGTGCTGGGCGCAGGCAAATCGTTTAGCACCTTGCGCGCAAAGGCCGTCATGGGAATCGGCGTGCCGGCAGCATAGGTCTCGCCCGTCAACGGGTTGCGGACGTCGACTGCCAGCACGCCGGTGCGCTGCGCCAGGGTGGCAATGGTGGTCGAGGCCGCCTGGCCGCGCAGCTGGTCGAAGATCTCGAAGTCGGCGAAGAAGAACGCCTTGTTCTTCTTGATCGGGCCGCCGATCACGCCGCCGTACTGATCCCGGTCGAAATCGGGCTTGATGCCGCTGGCGGGACGGAAGAAGCCGGTGGCATTGAGCTCGGTCCGCCGCATGAACTCCCAGGCCGAGCCACGAAAGGTGTTGGTGCCGCTGGCATAGGCGACGTTGATGGTGGCGCCGGCCGAGCGGCCGTACTCCGCGCTCATGTTGTTGGTCACGACCTTGAACTCGCCGATCGCGTCGGGCGCCGGCTGCATCACCTGGTTCGAAAAGCCCTGGTTGCTGGTGCCGTAGGCGTTGTTGTCGACGCCGTCGATCAGGAAGTTGTTGAAGGTCGAGCGGAGCCCGTTGACGTTGAACGACCCCTCGCGCGGCGTAAAGCCACCGGTGTTGAGGGCCGACAGCCGCACCCCGGGCGACAGCAGCGCCAGTGCGGAATATTCGCGGCCGTTGAGCGGCAGCGCCTTGGTCTGTTCGGCCGAAATCACCTGACTGCGGTCGCTCGAGTCGGTCTGCAGCAGCACCGCCCGCGCGCTGACCTCCACCGTTTCCGTCAGCTGGCCGACGGCCATGTTCAGATCCACCCGCTGCCGGGCACCCACCGTCACCTGGATGTTGTCGACCAGGGCAATCGAAAAGCCCGGCTTCTCGGCCGTGAGGATGTAGCTGCCGATTCGCACCGTGAAGAACTCGTAATTGCCGTTGGCATCGCTGGTGCGCTCGGCCGCGACCCCGGTCGCGGTGTTGGTGAGTGTCACCTTCGCGCCCGGCACCACGGCCCCGGTGCTGTCGCGAGCCGTGCCGACCACGGTAGCGGTTTCGAACTGAGCCCAAGCCGGGCTCGCCATCGCAAGCACGGTCAACAGTGCCAACAGCGCGTGTCTCATTGATTTGTCCTCAATCTTCTGGCCGAGCCCGAGGGAACTCGTGAACGCCGACGATTTACAGGCCAGTTATACATCGCCGGTTCGGTCGAAAGTGTAACGTTGCGACGACAGACTGCCGACGGCCAGGCCGAGCGGCCTCATTTCGTAACCTCGGACACCAGGACGGTGGCGCCCGTTTCGCGCGCGCGCGTCGCCGCCAGGCCCACCCGCAGCGCTTCCATCCCATCGTCGATCGTGACCGGCGCGTCCCGGCCGAGCAGCACGTTCTGGGCGAAGTTCTGCAGTTGATTCGTGTAGGCGTCGCGGAAACGCTCGATGAAATACGGCACGGTGTCGTGGGACACGCCGTGCGCCTTGGTCATGATCGTGATCGGCGTCTCGCGCAGGTAACCGATCCGTATGGTGCCCTCCAGGCCGAGGATCTCGGTGGCAATGTCGTAGCCGTAAATGCCGCTGCGCGTGAGGTCCACGACCCCCAGCTTGCCGCTGGCGAAGGTCAGGCTGGCAATGGCATTGTCGATATCCCCGACGGTCGCCAGTTCGGGATAGGCGATGGTCGCGCCGATCGCCGCCACCGAGCGGACCTCGCCCATGAACCAGCGCGCCAGGTCGAAGTCGTGAATGCCCATGTCGATCAGCATGCCGCCGCTGCTCGCCGGGTTGGCATACTCGAGGCTCGGCCGGAACGGGTCACGCGAAGTGGCCTTGAACACCAGGGGCATGCCGATGCGGCCGGCCTCGATCTGTTGCTTGGCGGCGGCATAGCCGGGATCGAAACGGCGCATGAACCCCATCTGGAAGAACCCGCCCGACCGGTCGATCGCGGTCTTCATCGCGGCGATTTCCTGCAGCGACAACGCCGGCGGCTTCTCGCAAAACGTCGGCTTCCGGCTCCCGGCCGCCGCGATCGCGAGTGCCCCATGGGTATGGGTTGGCGTCACGATCACGATGGCGTCAACCGCCGGATCGGCGATCAGGTCCAACGGGTCGGTATAGGCCCTCGGCACCTCGAACTCGGCGGCAATCGACTGGGCCAGGGCCTCGACCCGGTCGGCCACCGCAACCACGCGGGTCTCGGTAATGCGACCGGCCAGGTCGCGGACGTAGACCTTGCCCAGCCGGCCGGCGCCGATCACTCCCACGTTCAATCTCGCCATGCGTCCCTCAGCGTTTTTCGCGCCGGCCGCTCACGGCCGCGACAACGATGCTTGCGTCACCATTTCCAGCCGCACCATGATGCTGGCCGGCACGGTCTCTCCCCGCATCACTTTCACCGCGCTCTCGACGGCAACCTGGCCCATCTCGAAGGGAAACTGTGCCACCGACGCCAGCATCGTTCCCTGCGCGATCGCCTTCTTCGCATCGTCGAGCGCGTCGAACCCGACGACCCGGATGGTGCCGGTCTTGCCGGCGGCGGCGATGGCCTCGATGGCGCCAAGCGCCATCAGGTCGCTGGCCGCGAACACCGCGTCGATGTCGGCCTGTGCCTGCATCATGTTCTGGAAGACCGAGAACCCCTGGTCGCGTTCCCAGTTGGCCGGCTGCGACGCCACGATGGTGATGCCCGGCGAATTCTTGATCGCGTCGCGAAACCCCCGCAGTCGCGAATCGCCGGTTTCGTGGCCGGGAATGCCCTCGAGAATCGCCACCCGCGCCTTGCCGCCGGCGGCCGCGGCCAGGAACGCGCCGGCGAGCTTGCCGCCTTCGTAGTTGTCGGAGCCGACAAACGTGGCGGGCCTGACACCGGCGGCCTCGGCCGTCGCCTCGTCCAGGCGCGTATCGACGATCACGATCGGGACCGTCGCGTCGCGGGCCTTCACGAGCGCGGCGACGATCTCGCGCGAGCCGCTCGGCGCGATCACCAGGGCCTGGATCCGCGCCTGGATCAGGTTTTCGACGATCTGCATCTGCTTCTCGACGTCGATTTCGCGCTCGGCCGCCTGCACTTCCAGCTGAACGCCCAGCCGGTCGGCCGCTTCCTGGGCGCCACTGCGCATCTCGACGAAGAACGGATGGTTCAGCGTCTTGAGCACCAGCGCCACCTTCGGCCTGGCATCGCCGCCCGGCGCTTCGCGGTTGCACGACGACGACACGGCCGCCAGGGCGGCCACGACGAGCACGGTCCGGGTGCGCATGGATCAGTTCCTGTGGCGTTTTAACACGGTATCGACCAGTACGGCAGCAATGATCACGACGCCGATGACAATCTGCTGGAGAAACGACGACACGCCCAGCAGGTTCAGGCCGTTGCGAAGCACCCCCATGATGAGGGCGCCGACCAGGGTTCCGGCCAGCCTCCCCTCGCCGCCCATGAGGCTCGTGCCGCCAATGACAGTGGCGGCAATTGCGTCCAGTTCGTACATCATGCCGGCGATCGGCTGGGCCGAGTTCAGCCGGGCCGTGAGGATGACGGCCGCCACGGCGCTCGCCAGGCCCGACACTCCGTAGACGATCGTTTTGTGGAGCCGGACGGTGACGCCGGACAGGCGGGTGGCTTCTTCGTTGCCGCCAATCGCGTAGACGTAGCGCCCGAACGTCGTGCGCGTGAGCACGGCGTGCGCGATCAGATACACGACGACCGTCACCACGATTGGGGCCGGGACTCCCAGCACCTCGCCGGTGGCCACCGCGCGGAACCCGGGATCGAAGCCAGACACCGGCCGGCCCTCGGTGAACACCAGCGCGGCACCGCGAGCTATGCTCATCATCCCCAGAGTGACGATGAAGGGCGGCAGGCGGCCCAGGCTGACGAGGGCGCCATTCACGAGGCCGCAAGCCGCGCCGGCGCCGAGCGCCAGGGCGAGCGCGACCGGCAGCGGGAATCCGCCCTGCAGTGACACGCCCAGAACCACGCCCGAGAGCGCGACGATCGACCCCACCGAGAGGTCGATGCCCCCCGACACGATCACGTAGGTCATGCCGACCGCGACGATCGCGTTGATGCTGGTCTGCTCGGCGATATTCAACAGGTTGGGCACGGTCAGGAAGTAGGGGGTCAGCGCCCACAGCGCCGCCGACAGGCCCACGAGCGCGAGCACGGTGCCGTATTGGCGGGCGCGCGACAGGGGGCCGGGACGGCTCACGAGGCCAGTCCCAGGGCGGCCGACACCACGCGATCCTCTGTGGCGTCGGCCGATTGAAATTCGGCGTGCAGGCGCCCCCGATGCATCACCAGGATGCGGTCGCTCATGCCGAGCAACTCGGGCAGTTCAGACGAGATCATGAGAATGCCGGCGCCCGCGGCGGTGAGCTGGTTCATCAAGTGGTAGATCTCGACCTTCGCGCCCACATCGACGCCGCGGGTCGGCTCATCGAAAATGAAGATCCGCGCGTCGCCGGCCAGCCACTTGCCGAGAACGACCTTCTGCTGGTTGCCGCCGCTCAACAACCGCACCGGCTGGGTGGCCGTGCCCTTGATGCGCAGTTGCGCCACGAGCGGGGCGGCAAGGGCCGCCTCGCAGCCCCCAGGCAGGAACCCGTACGGCGCCAGCCGGCCGGCATGCGGCAGCGCCATGTTTCGGGCGATCGTCGACCCGCCGATCAGGCCGTGTGCCTGGCGATCCTCCGGCAGCAGCCCGATGCGGTGGGTAATCGCGGCGGCCGGCGTCCGGCAGCTCACCTCGCGGCCGTCCACGAACATGCGGCCGCGGTCGGCGCGGTCGGCCCCCGCCAGCACGCGCGCCAGTTCGGTGCGGCCGGCGCCGAGCAGCCCGCCGACGCCGACGACTTCTCCGGCCCGCACGTGGAAGCTGATGTCGGCCAGGGCGCCGCGACGGCCGAGGCCCTCGACCCGCAACAGCTCGGCGCCAGGCGCCGTGCGAACCCGCGGGAAGTGCTCGCCGATGTCGCGGTTGGCCATCTGCCGCACCAGTTCGGGCAGCGTCACGTCGGTCAGCAAGCTGGTCGCGACGCGGCGGCCGTCGCGCAAGACCGTCACGCGATGCCCGATGCGGTAGACCTCGTCGAGCCGATGGGTGATGTAGATCACGGCAACCCCGCGCGCGACCAGACGCGCCACGAGGGCGGCCAGCTGGTCCACTTCGGTCGACGTGAGGGCGGACGTCGGCTCGTCCATGACCAGCACCGAGGCCTCCGTGGCCAGGGCCTTGGCGATCTCGACCATCTGGCGTTGCCCGAGACCAAGCCGGTGCAACGGGGTATCGGGCGCCATCGCCATTCCCCACTCGGCCAGCAGCCGCGCCGCCCGGCGGTGCAGTTCGCGCCAGTCGATGACGCCCCCCCACCGGGTGGGGATGGCGCCGAGAAACATGTTCTCGGCCACCGACAGCTGCGGCACCAGGTTCAGCTCCTGGTAGATGACGCGAATGCCGAGGTCGAGCGCGGCACCCGGATGAGGAATGTCGACCGCCTCGCCGTGCCAGCGAATCTCGCCCGCATCGCGGCGCTCAGCGCCGCTCAGTATCTTGATGAGCGTGGATTTGCCGGCGCCATTCTCGCCGAGCAACACGTGCACTTCGCCGGCGTGGACCGTCAAGTCGACTTCGTCCAGGGCGGCGACGCCGGGAAACCGCTTGCGAATTCCGCGCATCTCGAGGACCGGCGGTGGCATGGTCAGGACCGGGCCCCTGTCATCGGGCCGGAGTATAGCAGGCAAGAAGTGCCACAATCGGTCCATGCGCTCCATCATCATCGAGCCGTTCCGGATCAAGTCGGTTGAAGCCATCAAGTTCACGACCCGGGCCGAGCGCGAGGCGGCACTCGAGGCCGCCGGCTACAACGTGTTCGGGCTGCACGCCGATGACGTGCTGATCGACCTGCTCACCGATTCGGGGACCGGCGCCATGTCGTCGGCCCAGTGGGGCGCGCTGATGCAGGGCGACGAGTCCTATGCCGGCAGCCGCTCGTTCTACCGGTTCGAGGGTGCCGTGCGCGACCTGACCGGCCTGCGGCACATCATCCCGACGCACCAGGGCCGCGCCGCCGAGCGCATCCTGTTCCACACCGTACTGAAACCCGGCGACATCGTTGCGAACAACAACCACTTCGACACGACCCGCGCGAACATCGAGGTCGAAGGCGCGGAAGCACGCGACCTGGTGATCGCCGAAGGCCGGGTGCCGTCACTGATCCACCCGTTCAAGGGCAACCTCGACCTGGACCTCCTGGAGCAACTGCTCGACGAGCACGGCGACCGCGTCCCGCTCGTCATGGTGACGGTCACCAACAACTCCGGCGGCGGCCAGCCCGTCTCGCTCGAGAACTTGCGCGGCGTCCGCGCGCTCTGCGACCGTTACCGCAAGCCGTTCTTCCTCGACGCGTGCCGGTTTGCCGAGAACGCGTGGTTCATCAAGACCCGCGAGGCCGGGCAGTCGGGACGGAGGCCGAAGGCGATCGCGCAGGAGATGTTCTCGCTGGCCGACGGCTGCACCATGTCAGCCAAGAAGGACGGCCTGGCCAACATCGGCGGCTTCCTGGCGATGAACGACGAGGCGTGGGCCGAGAACGCCAGGAACCTGCTGATCCTCACCGAGGGCTTCCCCACTTACGGCGGACTGGCCGGCTACGACCTCGAGGCGATCGCGCGCGGCCTGGAGGAAGTGGTCGAGGAGCCGTACCTGCATTACCGCATCCGCTCTACGGAGTACCTGGCCGAGAAGCTGATCGCGGGCGGGGTGCCGATCATCCAGCCGGCCGGCGGCCATGCCATCTACATCGACGCCCGGGCGCTGCTGCCCGCCATTCCGCCGCTCGCCTACCCGGGAATCGCGCTCGCCAACGCCCTCTATCTCGAAGCCGGGGTCCGCAGCGTCGAGATCGGGACGGTGATGTTCGGGCTGCGTCCGGACGGCTCGGAGACCGCCGCGGCGATGGACCTGGTCCGGCTGGCGATCCCCCGGCGCGTCTACACGCAGTCGCACATCGATTACGTGGCCGAGGCCGTACTGGAGGTGGCGCGCGCGAAGGATCGGCTGCGTGGCTACCGGATGGTCTCGGCGCCCAAGGTGCTGAGACACTTCACCGCCCGGTTCGCAGGGATTTGAAGAAGCAGAGGATCGCGACGGCGTCATGGCGTTAAAGTGCGCGATCGTTGGTGCAGGCATTGCGGGGCTGTCGGCCGCTGCTGAACTTCGCAAACGCGGCCACCAGGTCGTGGTGTTCGAGCGCGCGCGAGGGGCTGGTGGGCGCGCGGCCACGCGGCGGGTGGACGGCATCGAGATGCCGAAGAGCGCTCGTGGCGCCACGCTCGCCTTCGATCACGGCGCGCAGTACTTCACCGTCCGCGACCCGCGATTCCAAGTCGTCGTCGACGGCTGGCTGCGCGAGCGCATCGCCGCGAAGTGGGACGGACGCATCGTCAGCTTCGATAGCGAAGGGTGGGAAGACGTGCCGGCCACGACCGCGCGGTACGTCGGCATTCCCGGCATGAGCGCGCTCGCGGCGTCACTGGCCGCAGGGGTCGAGGTGCGCTACGAGCAACGCGTGGAGCAGGTCCGGCTAAAGCCGGACACCACATTGATCCTGGAACCTGACCTCGGTAAGTTCGACCGCGTGATTCTCGCCGTCGCGGCCGACCAAGCGAAACCGCTGGTGGCGGACATTCCTGAACTGGCCGCGGCCCTGGCGCCGGTCGCCATGCGTCCGTGCTGGGCGGTGCTGGCGGCCTTCGAAGAGCGAGTGCCGGCGCGGTTCGACGCGGCGTTCGTGCACGGCAGTCCCCTTGGGTGGGTGGCGCGCAACCAGTCGAAGCCGAAGCGCGAGTGGAAGGTCGAGGCGTGGGTGCTGCACGCCACGGCGTCGTGGAGCGCCGCGCATCTCGATGACGATCCCGAAGTGGTCGGTTCGTTCCTGATGGAGGCGTTTCACGACCTCATCCCGCAGGGCTTGCCACGCGCGTTCTACGCCACCGCGCACCGCTGGCGCTACGCCCTCGCGGATCCGCCGCTGGCGGTGGGCGCGTTCCATCACGCGGGAATCACGGTGTGTGGGGATTGGTGCCTGGGGACGCGAATTGAGGATGCGTTTCTGAGCGGGCTTGCCGCAGCCAACGCAACCACGAAGGACACGAAGTCAAATCACGAAGGACACGAAGGAGCCTGACCTAATAAGCATTCGCGTGCTTCGCGGTTTCCTTCGTGTCCTTCGTGGTTAGTCCTTGGGCAGGCCTTTCTTCTTATTGGCCTTCACGACCCGGCCCTTGTCGCCGCCGGTCCAGAACATCTGCACCACCGTGCCGACTAATCCAAGTCCGACCCACGCCCACGGCAGCCAGGTCATGCCGGGCGCCGGGTTCAGCGGATACGCCACCCACACGTCGCCCTGGGCGGCGGCTTTGAGTGGCCCGCTGTCGCCCATCACGGCCAGGCCGCCCACCAGCAACGTCCACGCGCCGCCGAACGCGGTGCCCAGGATGATCACGTAGCGCTGCAGCCACGTCGCCCCCACGGCACCGGCGACCGAGAACAGGATCACCACGGCCGGGTGTGGGTCGCCTTCGATCTGCGTCCAGATCAAGTTGACGATGAGGGCGCCGATGCCGGCGCCGACGAGCGCGACGCCGACGAAATAGGCCGCCAGCAGCAAGGCCGCGCCGGCAATGCCGCCAACGAGGGCGGCGATCACCATGGGGGTGGTGTCAGTGGCGCCGAACACCGAACTGGCCGCCAGCGCGCCGATGATGAAGCCGAAGATGCCCAGCACCACCTTGAACAGGCGGTAGCCAAAGAAACACGCGACGAAGCCGCCGGCCATCAGGACGGCGGCCGCTGGCAGCTGATATGCGGCGGGGAGCATGGGGTAGGCGAATTCTACACTTCCCGGCGGCCGTCCATGGCTTTCCCGACCGTCAGGTCATCGGCATAGTCGAGATCGCTGCCGACCGGGATGCCGGTGGCGATCCGCGTGACCCGAATCCCGAGCGGCTTCAGCAGGCGGGCCAGGTAAATCGCCGTGGCCTCGCCCTCGACCGTCGGATTGGTGGCCAGGATCACTTCATCGACGCCGTCCACGCCAATGCGGGCCAACAACCCCTTGATCTTGAGGTCGTCGGGCCCGATGCCCTGCAACGGCGAGATCGCGCCCATCAGCACGTGGAACACGCCCTTGAACCCGCCGGTGCGATCGACCACGTTCACGTTCTGCGGCTCTTCCACCACGCAAATCACGCGGTGGTCGCGGGTCTCGTCGCCGCACATCAGGCACGGATCGGTGTCGGTGATGTTGTTGCAGGTCGTGCAATAGGTGACCCGGTCCTTGACGTCGCGGATCGCCTGGCACAACCGCTCGGCATCTTCGCGCGGCGTGCGCAGCACGTGAAACGCCAGCCGCTGCGCGCTCTTGGCGCCGACGCCGGGCAGCCGCTTGAACTGATCGACCAGTTCCTGAAGCGACGCAGGCAGTGACATTACAGTCCGGGCAGGCCCATGCCGCCGAGCATGCCGCCCATCTTGTTCTTCATGGCGTCATCGACCTTGCGGTGGGCGTCGTTCACCGCGGCGACAATCAGGTCCTGCAGCATGCCGACATCGTCTTTCGAGACGACCTCGGGGTCGATCACGATCTTCTGAAGGTGCTTGTGGCCGTTCACCGTGACGGTGACCATGCCGCCGCCGGCAGTGGCCTGCACGCTCAACTGTGACATTTCCTGCTGCAGGCGCTCCTGCATTTCCTGCGCCTGCTTCATCATGTTCTGGATGTTCATCGTTCCTCGATCGTCGTCTTGTCGACGGGGAAAATCTCGAGCACGGCCTGGACCGTGGAGTTGGCCATCGCTTCGGCCTTCAAATCGTCTTGGTTGCCCCCCTTCGCCAAGGCTTCGGGGGACAGGCCCTTCGGCGCGGCCACCGGCGAACCCAGGGTGCCAGGCGCCAGCGCCGGGGCCGCATCCGCCGCGGCGGTAACCACCGTCACGGGCGTCGGACGTCCCGCTACCTTCTCGGCAATCGTCGCCAGCCACGCCTTCTGATCCTCGCACTGGAGCTTGGCGTTCTTCTTGTTCGGTTGGAATGAAA
Organism: Acidobacteriota bacterium; assembly: GCA_030697165.1. Lineage (NCBI taxonomy): Bacteria > Pseudomonadati > Acidobacteriota > Acidobacteriota bacterium. The sequence continues at coordinate 352,228 of JAUYQQ010000022.1, read as the reverse complement.
AGACGATGCGGTCGGCGGTGACGTCAATCGCGTACGCGGAGGCTACGACAAGGTTGTAGAACGTACTCTTTTGCGTCTTGACCTCCGCCAGAAAGCGATCTTTCAGGGCGGGATCGGTGCCTAAGGTGCCTGGGGTGCCTGGGGTGCTCTGGACTTTGAGTGCGCTCGCAGCGGCCGGCGGTTCGGCAACCGAGGCAGGCATTTGCCCGCCTTCGCTCGCCTTCGGAGGCGGGGCGAGCTTCGGCGAGGTCTCGCCGTAGCGGCCTCCGGCCGCGGACACCTTAGGCACATTAGGCACCTTAGGCACATTAGGCACCGTAGGCACTTTAGGCACCATTGGCCGAGCAGGTGTCTTGTCGGCGAGCCCGAGTAACTCCCCGAGCGGGACGAGCTTGCGAAGATGCATCAACCTCAGCAACCCCATCTCGAGGTTGTAGCGGGGCTGATCCGACACGCGCACTTCCTGCTCGGTGCGGGTCAGCAGGTCGAACGCGCGCAGCAGGTCTTCGCGCGACCACTGGCCGGCCATGGCCAACAGGCGTTCTTTCTCGGCATCCGCCGCCACGTCCGGATCGGAGGCGCGCTTCGGATCCACCGACAGGATCAGCAGGTCGCGGGTCGCGCGCGCCAGCTCGCGGCACAGCAGGCGCAAGTCGTAGCCGCGCTCGATGGCGCGCTCGACCAGGGCAAACGCCGCCGGCGCATCCTCGCTGACCACCGCCTCGAGCATGTCAAACACCAGGTCGCGGCCCACCAGGCCGAGCACGGTGACCACGTCTTCCACCGTGATCTCGTCGCCGGCAAAGGCCCGCACCTGGTCGAAGGCGCTCAGCGAATCGCGCATGCTGCCTTCGCCCGCGCGGGCCAGCAGCAACAGGCCGGCTTCGGGGATCTGGATCTGCTCTTCGCCCGCGATCATCCGCAGGCGGTCGGACACGACCTTGGCCGAGATGGTGCGGAACTCGTAAACCTGCGATCGCGACAGCACGGTGTCGGGAATCTTGTGCTGCTCGGTCGTCGCCATCATGAAGATGACGTGCGGCGGCGGCTCTTCGATCGACTTCAGCAACGCGTTGAACGACGAGCCCGACAACATGTGGACCTCGTCGATGATGAATACCTTGTAGCGGTTGCGGACCGGGGCAATGGCCAGGCCCTCGACGATCACTTCGCGGACGTTGTCGACACCGGTGTGGGTGGCGGCGTCGATTTCGAGCACGTCGATGTCGCGGCCCTCGGCAATCTCGATGCACGCGTCACACGTGCCGCACGGTTCCGGCGTCGGCCCCTTCACGCAGCTGAGCGCCCGCGCCAGGATGCGCGCGGTCGTCGTCTTGCCGCAGCCGCGCGGCCCCGACAACACGAACGCCTGGGCGATCCGCTTGCTCTTGAGGGCGTTCTTGAGGGTGCGCGTGACCGCCTGCTGCCCGAGCACATCCTCGAACGTTTGCGGTCGCCACTTGCGGGCTAGGACTTGATAGGCCATTTGGAAGGGAAACTCGGCCCGGAGGTCCTCAACACATCACGGAAACGACTTAGCGCTGCTGCCTTCCGGCCCTGACGCGATTCGCCGCCCTGAGATTGCCGAGGTTCCGGGCCGAACCCTCAGTGTAACACCTACACGTGCAGAGTGTGCAGCCCTCACGGCACGACCATGCCCACCGGCGAGGCGTCTGGTAAGTCGTTGCGCTCATGGCATCTGACATCCCCCGCGACGACGGCCCGCATCTTGCTATATCAGGGATAGCCATGATTCACTTTCCCCCGGCCGATCACGGCGAAACCGAACTATTCGGCGAACCCGAGAGAATCACCCTGCTCAGCCTTGCCGCGCACATCGTCGTCATCGACGATGAGCTGACGAATGTTGAGCTGCTGCAGCGAATGCTCGGACGATCCGGATTCCAGTCGGTCACGGGCATCACCGACCCGAGCGCCCTGCCAGGCCTGTTGACCAGTTCGCCGCCCGACCTGGTGATTACCGACCTGCACATGCCCGATCGCGACGGGTTCTGGGTGCTCGAGCAGCTGGCTCCCCTCATCAACCAGGAGCGCCTGCCCGTGCTGGTGATCACGGGCGACGGCTCGCGGGATGCCCGCCAGCAGGCGCTGACCCACGGCGCCAAAGACTTCGTCACCAAGCCGTTCGACCTGGTCGAGGTGCTGCTGCGGGTCCGAAACCTGCTTGAAAGCCGGCTGCTGTTCCAGGACCTGCGCCAGCAGAACCGGGCGCTGCTCGATTCGGTCCGGGGCACCCATCGCGAGCTCGAGTTCACGCGGGTCGAGATGATCGAGCGCCTCGCCCTGGCCGCCGAGTACCGCGACGATCAGACCAACTCGCACAATCTCCGGGTCGGCGACTTGTCGGCGCAGATTGCGCTGCGCATCGGCACGACGCCCGAAGAAGCCGGGCTGTTGCGGCGCGCCGCGGCGCTGCACGACATCGGCAAGATCGGGATTCCCGACGCGCTGCTGCGCAAGGCGGGACCGCTCACCGACGGCGAACTGCGGGTCATGCACACGCACTCCACCATTGGCGCCCGCATCTTGGGCAAGAGTCACAGCCCGCTGTTGCAGCTGGCCGAAACGATTGCGATCTCACATCACGAAAAATGGGACGGCAGCGGCTACCCGAGCGGGCTGAGCGGGACGGACATTCCGATCGCCGGCCGCATTGTCGCGGTGGCTGACGCCTTCGATGCCATCACCAACAATCGCCCGTATCGCAAGGCCCGGAGCGCCGAAGTGGCCATGGCGGTGCTGCGCGAGCACGCCGGCCGCCACTACGAAGTGCGGCTGGTCGATGCGCTCGCCAGCAGCGTCGTCGCCAGCTGCGCGTAGATCGCCACCGCGCGATCCAGCTCCGCGATCGCCACGTGCTCGTGATCGGTGTGGGCGACGTGAATGGATCCGGGACCAAACAGCAGCGGCGTGCCCCAGTTCGACAGGTAGGGCGCATCGCTGAAGTAGGAAAACACCGCCGTTTCGAACCCGGAAATGGTGTGCATGCGAACGGCCGGCAGTTCCAGGATCTCCTCAACGCTCACGCGCCCCTGCAGCGTGGCCGCCAGCGTCGCCCTCAACGCATCGTGCTCGCCGACGGTGCGAAAAAACACTTCAGCCTCAGCGTTCGGGGGAATCACGTTCGGCGCGACGCCGCCGTTGATCAGCCCTACCGTGTAGTGCGTCTGGCCCATGAGCGGATCCGCAGGCCAGTCAGCCGTCCGCAACGCCATGAGGCAATCCATCAGTTTCTCGATCGCCGACTCGCCAAGCTCGGGATAGCCGGAGTGGGCCGCCTTGCCGGCGGCGGTGAGGCGCACGCGGAACACGCCGCGGGTGGCCGCGCCCAGGCGCAGGTCGGTGGGCTCGCCGTTGATCAGATACCGCGACTTCGACGCGATCTTGTTGGCGGCCTTGGCGCCGTCGCTGCCCCGCTCTTCGCCGGCCACGAACACCAGGCCAATGCGGGTTTCGCCGGCCGCGCGCAGCCGCTCGGCGGCCGCCACCTGCGCGGCGAGAATGCCCTTGGCATCGCACGCCCCGCGCCCGTACAGCAGTCCGCCTTCAATGCGGCTGGGGAAGAAGGGCGGCACGCAATCGAAGTGCGTGGAGAACACCACTTCGGGTTCGCCGACCGCGGCGATCACGTTGGTGCGAGGCTTCGCAGGGACCGGGGATCGGGGATCAGGGATCGGGGCCAGCGGCTGTTCCAGGACTGAATAGCCGCGGCCGCGCAGAAACGACGCCAGCCATGCTGCGACTTCACCTTCGTTCCCAGTGGTCGATTCGATGTCGATCAATTGCCGGGCAAGGCCCACAACATCCACCGGACCCTGATCCCCGATCCCTGATCCCTGATCCCTGATCCCTGATCCCTGATCCCCGATCCCTGATCCCTGATCCCCGATCCCTGATCCCTGATTCACCGGATCCACTGTTCGAGTTCCGTTCTGGCGTCGGTCTTGTCGTCGCGGTACTTGACGATCACGGGCGTGGCGAGCGACAGGCCCCAGTCCTTGCCCGCGCCGTGGGTCACCGCGCGCGCCCCTGGCACGACCACCGCGCCCTCGGGAATGACCAGTGGCTGCCCGGCGGCCGGCTTGATGATCACGCTGTTGACCAGGTCGTAGACCGGCGTCGAACCGGTCAGCACGGTGCCCGCGGCAATCACGGCCCGCTGCTTGATGACCGCGCCTTCGTAAATGCCGGTGTTGCCACCCACCAGCACATCGTCTTCGACAATCACCGGCAGCGCGCCGACCGGTTCGAGCACGCCGCCAATCTGTGCGGCGGCGCTGATGTGAACCCGCGCGCCAATTTGGGCGCATGAACCCACCAGCGCATGTGAATCGACCAGTGAGCTTTCGCCGACGTACGCGCCGATGTTGATATACATGGGCGGCATGCAGATCACGCCGCGGGCCACGAACGCCCCGCCGCGAATGGCCGAGCCACCCGGCACGATCCGGATCCCGGCCGCCACCCCTGGACTCTGCAACGTCTGGGTGTCCTTGTCGAAGAACGGCAGGCCGGCCGACATGTCCACGATGTCGCCGAAGCGGAAGCCGAGCAGAATGCCCTGCTTCACCCACGTGTTGACGCGCCACCCGCTGGGCATCGAGAGGTCGGGCTGCGCCGAGCGAATGGTGCCGGCCTCGAGCCCGGCCTTCAGTTCGTCGAACGCGGCGCGAGCGGCCGCTTTGTTGGCGCCGGTGCCCGCCGCCACCAGCGATTCAATATTTTCTTGAAGCGTCACAGCGAGCCCAACTCCTTGAGCCAGCCGTTCATCTTGTCTTTCGACGCCTGGCGCGGCGACACCATCGGCAGCCGGTAACTCTCTTCCAACAGACCCATGACCGCCATGGCGTACTTCACCGGACCGGGGTTCGACTCGATGAAGTTGCCCAGCATGATCGGCACCAGCCGCTGATGCAGCTGGCGCGCGGTGGCGTAGTCGCCACGCTCGGCGGCCTCGACGAGCTGCGCCATTTCTGCGGGCAGCGCATTCGACGCCACCGAGATCAATCCCCGCCCGCCAATCGCCATCAACGGCAGCGTCATCGCATCGTCGCCCGACAGCACGAGGAACGTCTCGGGAACAGCGCGGCAGATCTCGATCATCTGCGTGATGTTGCCGGAAGCCTCCTTGACGCCGATCACGCTGGGGATGGTCGCCAGCCGCGTGAGCGTGGCCGCGTCGATGTTGCAGCCGGTACGGCCCGGGACGTTATAGAGCATCACCGGCAACGGTGTCGCCTCGGCGACGGCCGAGAAGTGCGCGAACAGCCCCTCGGGCGTCGGCTTGTTGTACCAGGGCGTCACCTGCAGCAGGCCCTGCACGCCAATGGCGTGCATTTCTTTCGACAGTGCGACGGCGGCCCTGGTGTCGTTGTCGCCGGCGCCGGCCATCACGGGCACCTGCCCGTTGGCGGCTTCGAGCACCAGTTCGACCACGCGACGGCGCTCGGCGCCCGACAAGGTCGGCGTCTCGCCGGTCGTGCCGCAGGGCACCAGGAAGTGAACGCCCGCGTCGATCTGCCGGCGCGCCAGCCGCTTGACCGCCGGCTCATCAACCGCGCCGCTCTTCGTGAAGGGCGTGACGAGTGCGGTCCCAACCCCCGTAAACTGCGTCCTCATACTGCTCCTCGTCTCGAATGACAAACAGGAGATCGGGAGATCATGAGAAAAACTATTCTCCTGATCTCTTGGTCTCCTGTGAAGACTCGCTCAACATGTCGCGAATTGAAAACCAACCCGGCTTGCCCACCAGCCAGGCGGCCGCCGTGAGGGCGCCGCGGGCAAACACCGCCCGGTCACGAACCGTGTGCGTGAGCTCGATGGTTTCCGATGGGCCGTCGAAACCAATGGTATGAGTGCCGGGAACGGATCCCACGCGGGTGGACGAGACATCGATCGGGCGGTCGTAACCGGCGCCGGCCATGCCCGCCTTCAGCGTGAGCGCGGTGCCCGACGGCGCGTCCTTCTTCATCACGTGGTGTGACTCGTGAATCCACGCGCCAAACTCGGCCTGCTTCGCGAAGTGGCGGCTGGCCTCTTCGACCGCCAGCTGAAACACGTTCATGCCGATCGAGAAGTTCGATGCCGCCAGCACCCCAATGCCGGCCGCGGCGGCGACCTCGCGCATGGCGGCCTCGTGCGCGTGCCAGCCGGTGGTGCCAATCACCACGCTGATCTTGCGAACCGCCAGTTGCGGCAGGTTCTTCACCACCGCATCGGCCAGCGTGAAGTCGATGGCCACGTCCACGTGGCCGAAGTCGCCGTTGGCAATGGCGCGCTCGCCGGATCGCTCGTCGATGATGCCGGCAATGGTGGCACCGTAAGAAGGCGCCAACGACTCCACCAACTGCCCCATCCGCCCGTGCCCCAGCAGCAGGATCCTCATGATGTGGCGTCCGGCTTGGATGTGGCGTCCGGCCTCGTTGTGCCGTCCGGCTTCATGATGTGGCGTCCGGCTTTAGCCAGACCGTCCGGCTCAGATGTGGCGTCCGGCTTTAGCCGGACCATGTGAGCCTCACCGAAGAAACGGTCGTGCAGACGGCACAGCGCCACTGGCAGTTCCGCTTCGCTGATCACGAACGTGATGTTCCGCCGCGACGCCGCCTGCGACACCATGCGCAGCGGCACGTCGCCGACCGAGCCCAGCACCTGCGACGCCAGCGTCGGGTCGTCGTGCAGGCCGTCGCCCACCACGCAGATGATGGCCATGTCGTCCTGGCGCTCGACCTCGGCAAACCCCGACAGGCCTTCGATGATCGCCGGCAGCCGCCGCGCATCGTCGATGGTCACCGACACGCTGACCTCGGAGGTCGTCACCACATCCACCGGTGTCTTGTGGCGCTCGAACACCTCGAACAGGCGGCGCAGGAAGCCGTGCGCCATCAGCATGCGCGTCGAGGTGATGTCCACGACGGTCACGCCCTTCTTCGAGGCCACCGCCGTCAGCGGCCGATCGCTCTTGGGCCGTGCCGCGGTGATCAGCGTGCCGCGGGCCTGCGCGCGCTGCGAGTTGAGAATGCGCACCGGGATATTGCGGGCGACCGCGGGTTGGATGGTCGCCGGGTGCAGCACCTTGGCGCCAAAATAGGCGAGCTCCGAGGCTTCGGCAAACGAGAGGTGTGGCACCACCTGCGGCGACTTCACGAGGCGCGGGTCCGCCGTCAGCATGCCGTCCACGTCGGTCCAGATCTGGATTTCGTCGGCGCCGAGGCACGCGCCGACGATCGCGGCCGAGAAGTCCGAGCCGCCGCGGCCGAGCGTGGTGGTCACGCCGCCGGCAGTAGCGCCGACGAAGCCGCCGAGCACCGGAATGCGGCCGGCCGCCAGGGGCGGGTCGGCGTACGTCATCAGCGCCGCGGTGGTCTCCTGGAACAACGGCGCCGCCGCGGTGTGCTCCCCGTCGGTGACGACGGCCAGTCGCGCATCCACCCAGGCGCCCTGCAGTTTGTGGGCAGTCAAGGCGGCGGCCACGATCTGGCTGCTCAGCACCTCGCCGGTGGCGGCGAGGGTATCGAGCCAACGCGGCGAGACTTCCTGCAACACGGCCAGCGCCGAAACGACGCGCTCCAGTTCATCGAATTCACGGTTGAGGGCCGCCACCACCGGCGCGCGCAACGTCTCGTCGGTAATGACCTCCGACACCGTGAGGTGACGCTTCCGCAGGTCCTGCAGGCTCGTGCGCGCGCCTTCGACATCCCCTTCGCGCGCCAGCGCCGCGACGCCGAGCAGGCGATCGGTGACGCCCGACAGGGCCGACACCACCACCACCGGCCCGCGCGCATCACCGCCCTCGGTCTGCGCCTCGGCCTGCCGCTCGGCCCGCACCAGCGCGATCAGGCGTTCGATCGCGGCCCGATCGGCCACCGACGTCCCGCCGAACTTCATTACCTTCATGTCAGTAGCCAGTATCCAGTAGCCAGTAGCCAGTAGCCAGTAGCCAGTAGCCAGAAGCCAGTAGCCAGTAGCCAGAAGCCAGATTTCAGAAGATGCCTTCGGCGCGCATGAGCTCGGCGTTGAGGATCGCCGCGCCGGCTGCGCCGCGCACTGTATTGTGGCCCAGCGCGACGAACTTCGCCTGCATCACCGGGCACACGCGCAGGCGGCCGATGGCCACGGCCATGCCGCCGCCCAGGTCGGCATCGAGCCGCGGCTGCGGGCGGTTGGGTTCGTCCATCAGGATGAGCGGCGGCTGCGGCGCCGTTGGCAGCTTCAACTCCTGCGGCCGTCCGGAAAATGTGCGAATCGCATGGGCGAGATCGGCCATCGATGGCTGGCGCTCGAAGTCCACCGACACGGTCATGGTGTGGCCGTCGAGTACCGGCACGCGGTTGGTGTGCGCGCTGATCGCCGCGGCGTGCGGGGTGCGGCCGCCATTGGCGCCCAGGATCTTCTGCGTCTCGGTCTCCATCTTCTCTTCTTCGCCGCCGATGAACGGGACGATGTTGCCGAGAATGTCGAGCGAGGGCACCCCGGGATAGCCGGCACCGGAGACGGCCTGCATGGTCGAGACAATCACCTTGCGAATGCCGAACTGGCAGAGCGGCGCCAGTGCCATGGCGAGGACCACGGTCGAGCAGTTCGGGTTGGTGACGATGGCGCCCGGCCAGCCCTTGGCGGCGCGTTGTTCGGGGAGGAGCGAAAGATGGTCAGCGTTGACTTCGGGGATGAGCAGCGGGACGAGCGGGTCCATGCGGAAGTTGCGCGCGTTGCTGACCACGATGTGGCCGGCGGCCGCGAACGCGCCTTCAATCTCGCCCGCCACCGACGCGTCGAGACCCGAGAACACCACTTTCGGTCCGCGGCCAGGGACGCATGCCTCGACCACGCGGCCGGCAGATTCGTCCGGCATGGGCGTGGCCAGCCGCCACGGGGCCACCGATCGGTACGCCTTGCCCTCGGACCGCTCGCTGGCGGCAAGCCACGTGAGCTTGAACCACGGGTGCCGCGCCAACCGCGACACGAACTGCTGGCCGACCACACCGGTCGCGCCGAGGACGCCCACTTCGATCTCGCTCATCGCAATTACCCTGATCCCCGATCCCTGATCCCTGATCCCTGAAAAACAAAACCCGCCGGCGGAGAACCGCGGCGGGTTGTCTGAATTATACAACAGGAGATCAGGAGATCAGGAGACCTAGACTCTCAATTACAAAGTTCTTTAGAGCCACCCGCCGCCACGCTAAGATAGCTGCAGTGCCAACCGGACGCCCCGACGCGCCGCCGGCGTCCCTCAGCGGGCACGCCGCCGACAACCTGACGTTCATTCGCCAGGCCATGGAGCGCAGCACCACCTTTACCGCGGTGCCGGGCCTGGGCGGGTGCGTGATGGGTGCCATTGCCCTGGCCGCCGCTCTCATGGGGTCGTGGCAGCCGACCAGCGAGCGCTGGCTGTTCACGTGGCTGGCCGCCGCAGTCCTGGCGTCGCTGGTGGGCATGGCCGCCATGGCGCGGAAGGCACAGCGCGCCGGCGCGCCCTTGACCGGCGCCATCGCACGCCGGTTTGCCGCCGGCCTCGCCGCACCGTTCGTGGCCGGCGCCGCCATTACCTACGCGCTGTGGGCGGTCGGCCAGTTCACGGTAATGGCGCCGGCCTGGCTGCTGCTCTACGGCGCGGGGTTGCTGACCGGCGGCATCTTCAGCGTGCCGGCGGTGCGATGGATCGGCGCGTGTTTCATGACGTTGGGGATGCTCGCCATCGTGACCCCGCCCGAGTGGGGCAACCTCTGGCTCGCCGCGGGTTTTGGCGGGCTGCAAATCGGCTTCGGCGTTTACATAGCGAGGAACCACGGTGGCTAAGAGCAACGCGGCACGGAAAATCAGAATCGACACGCCGGTCACCGCGCGGCCGGCCGCCGAGCGGCCGGCCAAGCACGCCGGCGGCATTGCCACCGAACTCGACCGCCTGCTGCACGACCGCATGCGGCTGGGCATTGTCAGCGCCTTGGCGGCGAGCGACGACCTGTCGTTCTCGGACCTCAAGGCGGCGCTTGGCGCCACCGACGGCAACCTGAGCGTGCACGCGCGCAAGCTCGAGGATGCCGGCTACCTGTCGTGCAGCAAGAGCTTTGAAGGACGCACGCCGCGCACCGGCTACAAGCTGACCGCGGCCGGCCGCCGCGCGCTCGAGAAATACCTGGACCACATGGACGCGATCATTCGCGCCACCCGCAAGGCGTAACCGTCACGAGCGCGCCGGTCTGGGTCGGACCTGCCCGATGCGCTGGAGGAGAAGCTGGAAATCCAGTGGCTTCGGAACATGCTCGTCGTAGCCGGCGGCCAGCGCCTCTTGCCGGTCCTGGGGCGTCGCAAAGGCCGTGACGGCGAGCGCGGGAAGACGACGCCCCGCACCCTCGCGCCCCCGCACCTGCTCGATCAGCCACAGGCCGTCCTGATACGGCAAGCCGATGTCGGAGACGAGCACATCCGTGGACCCGTGCTCGAGCAGATCCAGTGCCTGTTGGGCGCTGTCGACCACGGCGACTTCGGCGCCCGCCGCTTCCAGGAGCATCTTCGTCAGCTCCGCTGAATCGGGGTCGTCTTCGACGACGAGGATGCGGACACCGGTGATATCGACGCCGCTCGCGGGCCATCGCCGCGGCGTGGCCGCCGGGGCCGGGATGCCGATTGGCAAAGCCACCGTGAACGTCGCGCCGAGTCCGACACCGGCACTGTCGGCCTCGACGTGCCCGTGGTGCGCCTCGACGAGGCGGCGCACGATCGTCAAGCCGACGCCCAGGCCGCCATGGGGCCTGGAGAGCGAGGCGTCCGCCTGCGTGAACGGTTCGAAGATCCGGGCTTTGAAGCTCGCCGGGAAGCCCTGGCCTGAATCGGTCACCACGATCCGGACGAGGTCTCCTGTTTGAATGGCACTCAGGGTGATTCGCCCATTCGCGGGGGTGAACTTCGCCGCGTTGGTCAGGAGGTTCCACACCACCTGCTGCAGTCTCGCGGGGTCTCCGGACAGCGCCTGGTCGACGTCGATCGTGGTCGAGACCTGAAGGGCCTTGCTGTCCAGGGCCGGCCGGACCGCATCCAGGGCCGCGTCGATGACCCGTCGCAGGTTGACGGGCTCATACTGCAGGCTTAACTGGCCGGCCATGATCCGCGAGACGTCCAGCAGGTCGTCGATCAGCCGGGCCTGCATGTCGGCATTGCGTTCGATCACGACCAGCGCGTGTGACCGCTGCGCCTCGTTCAGAACCCCGCTTCGCAACATCCGCGCCCACCCCAGCATCGCATTGAGCGGGGTCCGCAGTTCGTGCGACAGCGTCGCCAGGAACACGTCTTTCGCAAGACTGGCGGCCTCGGCGGCGCGCCGCGCCTCGGTTTCCTTGCCCTGCGCGAGTCGCAACTCGACTTCGGCTCGCCGGCGCCTGGTGATCTCGCTGCTCAGCTCCTCGATCTTCTGCGTCAGCACCACGAAGCGCGCGGACGACGACTCATGCGGAATCAGCCGCAGCAGCACCGTCGGTTCCCGATCGCCGGAACCAGGCTCATACAGGGCGCCGTCACATCGGTACGACGTGGGGGTGCCGTCGCCGGTGTGATGGGCGGCAGCCGCGAGGACGAAGGTTCGCGTGCCCGCCGAGCGCCGCAGGTACTCGGGCCAGCCGTCGGCACGCGTCCAGCCCACCTCGATCAGGGTCTTGCCGTCGATGGTCTCGGGAGTGTGGCCGACGACTTTCAGGAACGCCAGGTTGCCGGCGCGGATCACGCCCGCGGGCGTGACCAGCACCATCATCTCAGGGAGGAGATCCGTTAACGTCTGAAACATCGACCACCCGGACGGCGCGCGTCAGGACTTGAAATATTCCCGGCCGTCGGCCTGCTGCGATGCTTCATTCGGGGTGAGGTAGACGACCACGCGGCAGCCGCTGTCGCCACGGGCAATAGCCTGTTCGATAACGACCTTCGCGTATCCGAGGTTCTGCGCGGCGATACTGCCGAACACGTTCGACGTCATCATGCAGAGGGCGGGGCGCCCAATCACCTTTTCGGCGAACGGGCACGCGCGGTTCCCGAGCACGATCTTCTCGTCGTCTTCTTCGATGACGAAGAAATCGCCCTGGATCCGGCGCTTCAAGTCGACCAGCACCTCGGCGACCTGCTCGCGGGTGAGTTGTTCCACGGAGAGGGCGGACGTGTACGCCGCGTTGAGCTCCCCGCCGATGCGTTGGCCGACGACGCTCACGAAACCGGAGGCTTCATCGAGGCCCACGACCTCCTGCAACGTCCCGGCCAGGTGCCGCAACAGCGTCCTGAGAAACACGTCCCGTTCGAGGGGGACGTCCAACTCCGCGAAAGTCAAATCCTGCTTCACCGTGGACCCACCCAAACCTCTCATGACCGCCAAGGCAAGCGAGTCTAACAGTTTTCAGCTGTGCCAAAGCTCGGCCACAGACCGCCGTGCTGTGGCCAGCTCATGGACCTCGCCTGATGGTTCCTGGGCCTAAGGCGCTAGATCGACTATTGCCGACGCTCCATGGGTATAACTGTGCCGTTTGGCACACCACCTCCCGACGAGTCTGCGGACGCTCGCCCTTCCGGCGTGACAGGTGGTGTGCTATCCCGAGCGCCCACGTGATGCATCGGAAAAGTGGCAGTATAAGCGCCGTAATACCTATTTTCCCGATTGAAACCGGCCGCGCTATGTTGAGCTGACCGGCGAGGGAACCGTGCGATGGCGGCAACTATGGCGAACCAACAGATGACCACGGCAGGCGGGATGGAGATTCGCAGGATTCTCTGCCCGGTCGATTTGTCAGAGTTCTCGGCCTCCGTGCTCGCCTACGCCACGGCATTCGCCAAGCTGTTCGGGAGCGAACTGACCGTGCTGCACGTCGCCGCGACCGCAGGGCCGCCGGCGGGTTCGCCGACGCTGCTGCCAGTGCCCGACGCACGGAAGTCGATCGCGGACGAACTGCATCTGCTGCTGGCGCCGCTCTCTTCGGCGGGCGTCACGCTGCGAACACAGGTGGCGGAGGGCAACGCGACGGCGCAAATCGTCCGCCATGCCGCGGAACACGAAGTCGACCTCGTCGTGCTCGGCACGCATGGCCGCAGCGGGTTCGATCGACTCACGCTAGGGTCGGTGGCAGAGAAAGTGCTCCGGAAAACGCCTTGCCCGGTCTTGACCATCCCGCCCGGCATGGCCCGCACCGCTCGCGATGTCTCGGTGCGGCAGATTCTGTGTCCAACGGACTTCTCAACCTGTTCAGCACACGCGATGGACTTCGCGCTGTCCCTGGCCGCTCGCGCCGATGCGGCCGTCACGGCATTGCACGTAGTCGAGACGATCGACACTCGGCCGGAACTGTCGAGGACGATGACTGAGTTGCAGCAGCGGCGGTGCGACACGGAGCTTCGCTTCCTGGAGGAGAGCAACGCCGCACGTGCTGGCGGGACACGGATCACCAACGCCGTCACGCTCGGCAGGCCCTACCTCGAGATTCTTCGAATGGCGGAAGAACGCGCGATCGACTTGATTGTGATGGGCGTGCGTGGGCGTGGTCCCGTCGATCTAGCGCTGTTTGGATCCACTACGAACCACGTCGTGCGGCGCGCCGCGTGCCCGGTCGTGACGGTCGGTGCACGGCCGGAACACTCCTGAAGCGGCACTCTTCAGCAGGTCTTTTGAGAGGGATACGCATGGATCGTCGGCGGGCGGCGCAGCGCGCTCCCTGGGAAGTCGTCTGATGCTCTGGATGTATGTCGGGTTCCTCGCCCTCGTGTTGCTCCTGTTGGCCCTCGACCTTGGGGTCTTTCACCGGACCGCGCACGTGGTGTCCGTTCGGGAGGCGCTGGGGTGGTCCACGTTCTGGATTGGCCTCGGTCTCGCCTTCACGGTGTTCATTTATGTCGGCTACGAGCGCCACTGGCTTGGCCTGGGCCTGACCCCCGACCTCATGACGGTCGCCCCGCAGACCGTGGAGGGCGTCGGGCTCGTGTACAACGATGGCGCCACCGCGGCGATCAAGTACCTCACCGGGTACCTGGTCGAGAAGTCGCTCGCCGTGGATAACATCTTCGTGATCGCGATGCTCTTCGGCTTCTTCGCCGTCCCCGCAATGTACCAGCACCGCGTGCTGTTCTGGGGGATCGTGGGCGCCCTCCTCATGCGTGGCGCCATGATCGCCGTGGGGGCTCAGCTCATCCAGCGCTTCGGTTGGATCATCTACGTGTTCGGGGCGTTCCTGATCCTGACTGGGATCAAGATGCTGCTGCTGAAGACGGACGAGGTCGACCCGAGTCGCAACCTGTTGGTCAGGCTGACGCGGCGCCTCTTCCCGGTGACCGAGCGCTTCCACGGCCAGCACTTTTTCGTCCGCGCGGGTTCGGCCTCGTCCCACGAGGCGGCCACGCCCGGCGCGGCCGTGGAGGTGGACCGGGTCGTGGACGCGGCGCCGGCGGGGGCCCTGCTGGCCACCCCGCTGTTCCTGGCCCTCGTCATGGTCGAGTTCACCGACGTCATCTTCGCGGTTGACTCGATCCCGGCCATCTTCGCCATCACGGGCGACCCGTTCCTGGTCTTTACGAGCAACGTCTTCGCGATTCTTGGGCTGCGCAGCCTCTACTTCGCTTTGGCGGGGATGATCGACGAGTTCCGGTACCTGAAGGTGTCGCTCGCGCTGGTGCTGATGCTCGTGGGAGCAAAGATGATGACCCACGTCTGGCTCAAGGAACTGGTGGGCCAGTACTTCAATCTCTACCTCCTCGCCGTCGTCCTGTTCATCCTGGCCGCCGGCGTCGTGGCCTCGCTGTTGGCCAGGCGGCGTGAGCGAGGTTGACGCGAGCACGCGAAGCGGTCGTCGACCTCATGATGACGCGGCTCGAGGAGCTGCCGGCCGCGACGCTGGCCGCCATCCAGCTGGCCTCCTGTATCGGCGGTGCGGACGCCCCGTTCGCGCCACGCGTCGACCTTACTTTCCACTAAAGAAACTCAACAACAGTCGCCTTGGTTTGGTCGGCTGCGTCAAGCAGCGTTACCCAAAGGTCGGCAGCCCCTGAACCTTCGCAGCCACCTTTCGACAGGCGTCGACCAAGTCGGAGACCAGCCGATCGTCTACGTCCAGGACGCCTTCGTACTCGGTCCGATTCCGCAGGTCGTGGCACTTCGATAAAATTCGCCAGACCTCCGGCCCCAGCCCAAGGGTGTCGGGCAGCACTTGAAACACGATGTACCGTTTCGATGGCCGGAATCCGTGATGCCTGAGTGCCGCCAGGCACAGCGCGTGAGCGGCGCTGTAGGCGAGATCGAACCGGCTGTCGAGCGCGTTCGCATCGTTCTCGGCGTCCTTCAACCGCGCCAGTCCCGAACGCACCAGGCCGGCAAACTCCTTCGCATCCGGCGCCTCCCTGGCGAGGACATTCCCGGGACCCGCGAGGCGCTCAAGCGGCGAGGGTGAGGTCATCCTCGGATCCAATCACCCAGATTTTCGGCTGCTCGAGCACTCGCGTCATGAATGCGTCCCCCGCTCGTGCGCGCTTTGAGAATTCGGAGGCGGTATACACCGTCGGGTTGACCTTCCGGCCCACCGCGCGCGTGACCTTCTCGAGAGCCCCGAAGACGTCGCCGTATGTGAGACCGTCGCTGACGATCATCAGATCGATGTCGCTGGCCGATTGATCGGTGGCCTTGGCCACAGAACCATAGACGAAAGCGGCGCGAATGGCCGCCGCCAACGGTTTGAGCGCATCGCGCAGCGGTTCGGCCAGGCCCACCGTCTTCAACACGATGTTCCGCAATTCCGAATACAGCGGTGAGGCTGGGTTGGCCTGATAATGCTTCTGATTCCCAATTCGTCGGGCGACGATTAGCCCGCTCGCCTCAAGCCGCGCCAATTCGCGTTGCGCGGCGCCCGAGCCCGTACCAGCATCGCGAATCAGTTCGGAGGCATAGAAGCTCCGCTCAGGCTGACTGAACAGCACACGCATGACGCGCTGCTGAGTCTTGGTAAACAGCGCATCCGCCAGGCTTTTTCGCCGTGTTCGAGGTGGTCCGACAGACATACCCAATATGGGTTTAATCATGCCCGATTTGGGCACAGCGGTCAACAATCGGCCGGAACGCCCGCCTTTCGTCATTGAGCCGACTTGTTTCCTCACGGTAAGCTGTTAATCCCCCACTTGAACGGCCTGGCGTGAGCGAGCGGCAGGTATCGGCGCAAGTCGAACGGAGAGATGTCCGAGTGGTTGAAGGAGCACGCTTGGAAAGCGTGTGTACAAGAAATTGTACCAAGGGTTCGAATCCCTTTCTCTCCGCCAATCTTCAACTCTCAACTCGCGTCTCGCTCGATTGGCGTCGAGCAAGGATTCGGGCCGAGTGTCCGGCGCTGCGCGCCGTCCACAGTGCGAATCACTCTGCCGACCATTCCCCTCACGATCGTCTCGGTCAATGGCGGCTCGCCCGATCAGCCCTCGCCGGCCAGCGTCAGCATCAGCCCGTTCAGCCGCCTGACGAACCCGGCCGGGTCCTCCAGCTGTCCGCCTTCGGCCAGCATGGCCTGATCGAACAGGATGTGGCTCCAGTCGGCGAAGCGGGCCTCGTCGGCCTCGGCCGTGAGGCGCTTGATGATGGGGTGGCCCGGGTTGATCTCGAGCACTGGATGGGTGCCTGGCACGGGCTGGCCCGCCGCCTTCAGCATTCGCTCGAGATTCATGCTCATGCCGTCTTCGTCGCTGACGAGACAGGCCGGCGATTCGGTCAGCCGTGCGGTGGTGCGCACGGCACGGGCGCGATCCTTCAGCGCCGTCTGCATGCGATCGAGCAGCGGCTGCTCGTCCGCCGCCGGCTTGGCGGCCTCCTCCGTCGCCGCCTCGCCGCCAAGCGTGCCCAGGTCGAGATCGCCCTTCGCGACCGAATGGAGCGGCTTGCCCGCGAACTGCGTGAGCGACGACACGGTCCACTCGTCAATTCGGTCGTACATCAGCAGCACCTCGACGCCGCGCTTGCGGAAGATCTCGAGGTGCGGGCTGTTCTTCGCGGCGGCGAAGCCGTCCGCGGTGATGTAGTAGATCGCTGCCTGGCCCTCTTTCATCCGGCCGACATAGTCGGGCAGCGACACCGTTTGCGCCTCGCTGCCGTCGTGGGTCGAGGCAAAGCGCAGCAACGGGGCAATGCGGTCACGGTTGGCCGGATCTTCGGCAGTGCCTTCCTTGAGGACGCGGCCGAAGGTGGCCCAGAAGGTGGTGTACTTGTCCGGCTCCTTCGCCGCGAGGTCGTCGAGCATGCCGAGGACGCGCTTGGTGGATGCCGACTTGATGTTCTGGACGTCGCGCGACTGCTGCAGGATCTCGCGTGAGACGTTCAGCGGCAGGTCCGTCGCATCGATGATGCCGCGGACGAACCGCAAGTACGCCGGCATCAGGTCCTCCGCATCGTCCATGATGAAGACGCGGCGAACGTAGAGCTTGACGCCGTGGCGCCGATCGCGCTCCCACAAGTCGAAGGGCGCCCGGGCCGGGATGAAGAACAGCTGCGTATATTCCTGGCGGCCCTCGACCCTGGCATGCACTCGCGCCAGCGGCGGCTCGAAGTCGTGGGCGATGTGCTTGTAGAACTCGTCGTACTGCTCGCCGGTGATCTCCGACTTGGGCCTGGCCCACAGTGCAGAGGCCTGGTTGACCTGCTCGTCCTCGTCGGTCAGCACCTGCCTCTTGGCGTCGCCGTCCCACGCCTCCTTCTTCATGAGAATGGGCACGGTGATGTGGTCCGAATACTTGCGCAGGACCTGGCGCAGTCGCGGGCCTGACAGCAGCTCGTCCTCGTCCGGCCGCAGGTGCAGGATGACGTCGGTGCCCCGGGTGGCCTTCTCGATCGGCTCGATCGAGTAATCACCCTCGCCCGTGCTTTCCCACTTCACGCCGTGGCCGGCGGCGGTGCCGGCGCGGCGCGTCAGCAGCGTCACGCGGTCGGCCACGATGAAGGCCGAATAGAAGCCGACCCCGAACTGCCCGATCAGGTTGGCGTCCTTGGCGCGGTCGGCCGTGAGCTGCTGGACGAACTCGCGCGTGCCGGACTTGGCAATGGTGCCGATCTGGTCGATGACCTCCTGCCGCGACATCCCGATGCCGTTGTCCGACACGGTGATGGTCCGCGCCGCGACATCGAACGTGACGCGGATGCCGACGTCGGGATCGTTTTCGAACAGGGCGGGTTCGCTGATCGCCTCGAACCGCAGCTTGTCGGCGGCGTCCGACGCGTTCGACGCGAGCTCGCGCAGGAAAATCTCCTTGTTGCCGTAGAGAGAATGGACCATCAGGTGGAGGAGTTGTTTGACCTCCGTCTGGAACCCGAGGGTTTCACGTGCCGTCGCTCTATCCATCCCACTATTGTAGCGACGACGGCACGCTCTGACACGCCGAGGCGCGCCGGTCCGTGGCGCCTAGAACATCAGCCGCACGCCACCATTGACCGTGCGTCCGTCGAGCGGCGCCCACGCATCGACGGTCCAGCGGCCATCGGGCGCGCGGCCGGGGCGCAGCAGCGGGTCCCACGTGGTCTGGCGCACGCCGGTCAGGTTCTCGCCGTTCACGAACACCCGGAGGCGGCCGAACTGCTTCTCGGCTATCAGTCCCACGAGCATGTACGGCTCGCTCGTGGTGCGATACGGGTTGTGTTCGAGGCGCTGGACGCCGGTGTAGTACCACTCGACGCCGACGCGGCCAACGTCGTCGCGTTCCCACATGCCGACCACCCCCGCACTGTGCCGGGGCGTCAGCGGCACGTCATCGAGCACGCCGCTCACCTGCTCACGCGCGCGCACGTAGGTGTAGCTGCCCGTCAGCGAGAACGGTTCCTGCCGCAGCGTGCCGAGCAGCTCCACGCCGGTGTTGTTCGTGGGCTCCGCCAGGTTGGTCAGCACCAGGCTGTTCTCACCGTAGTCCACGTGGATGGGGTGGTCCACGCGCGAGTTGAAGAGCGTGAAGGTATAGGACACGGGACCGTCGGTGCGGGTAATGTCGAACGACATGCTCCGCCCTTCCTCCGCCTGCAGGGACCGGGGAATCTGCAGGCGCGACAGGCCGGCGGCTTCGGTTTCTTCGGTGAGCGGCGACGGCCCGAAGAAGCCGGTGCCGGCCGACAGGCGCGCGTTCCACGCCCCCGCCCGCGCCAGCGCCGACACGCGTGGACTGACGAAGGTGCCGTACTCACTGTGATGATCCAGCCGCGCGCTCGCACTGATCGACATCCAGTCGGTCAGGGTCACATCATCCTGCACGAAGACGCCGGGCACGATGTAGGTGAAGTCGAACCGGGGCAGGTCAGCGGCGCGGTAGGCCTCGCGCTCGATCGCGGCACCGGCGACCCAGGTGTGCTGGCCGGCTGAACCGCGCAGCGTGACCTCACCGAACACGGTGTCGTGACGATCGCGTTCGAGGGTCTCGCCAAACTGGTGGTCATGACGCTGCTGCGCGATCGCCGTGCGCGCGCTCAGCAGGAAGCGGTCCTTGACCAGCGTCTGGGCCACGGCGCCGGCGTCCCATCGCCCGGTGTCCAGCGCTTCGACGTACGGGCCAGCGCCAGAGGGCAGGCCCTGGCCAGGCATGGTGCCGCCGGTCCGATTCTCAATCGTCACGCCACTCGTGGCGAAGAAGGTACTCCCCTTGCCGTTGTCCCACGTCAGCCGCGGACGGACGATGCCGCGCGAGTAGCCCGGCAGGTCGGCCCAGGCATCGTCGTTCACGTCGGCCTGGTCCTGCCAGTGGCCGCCAGCCAGCAGGGTGAAGCCCCAGCCGTGCGACAGCGGCTGGCCGAGCCACGCGACCGCGTCGGTGGCGCCACGGGTCGAGCGATTGACCAGGAACTCCTGCTGGGCCTCAGCCGCCGGCCGCCGCGCGACCAGGTTGACCACGCCGCCCATGGCGCCGGCGCCGTACAGCGAGGAGGCCACGCCCTTGATCACTTCCACTTGCGACAGGTCCATCGGCGGGATCTGCAACAACGACAGCGCCCCGACCTGCTCGCCAAAGAGCGGCAGGCCGTCCGACAGAAATCGCGTGTAGCGGCCGCGCATGCCCTGGATGCGCACGCTAGCCGCGCCAAGCGACGGCGAGGTCGCCTGCACGCGCATGCCGCCCATCTCGTTCAACATCATGACGATGTCGCCGGGGGTCATCAGCATTTTCTCTTCGATCTCTTCGCGCTCGAGCACCTCGACGCGCATCGGCTGATCTTCGAGGCGCTTGCCGGTGCGGGTGGCCGACACCTCCACGAACTCCTCCACCTCGGGCAGTTCTACTGGGGCGGGTGGGGTTGGTGGGACTGGTTGTTGCGCGATGGCGGGCGCGGCTAACAGGATGGCAAAGAGGCAGCCGAGTGGCAACACGGCTCTATTGTGTCCCAGCTTCAGATGCGCTCGATCGCCAGCGCCCGGGCGTGCACTTCTTCCTGGCCGAAGCGATCCTCCAGCGACTCGCGGTAGCGCGCCCACCAGTCGACGGATGTGATGCTCGGCGCCGGCATGAACGGCATTGACCTGGCCGACGCCGGCCGCATGGCGCGGCCGGACCTGCCGGTGATTCTGATGTCTGGGTTTACCGCCGTGCCCGAGGCCCAGGCGCGGATTCGGGCGCTGGGCGCGCCGCTGCTGTCGAAGCCGTCAACCCTGTCGCAGCTCGAGCGGGCGCTGCACAAGGTTCTTCCCGAAGAGGGGTCCGCCTGACCGCCTTCGCCAAGGCTACGGCGGGTCAAGAAGGCGGACGCTACGTTCAGGCGCAGCTGCTGCTGAGAAACTTCGACTTCTTGGTCAGGCCGGCATCCCGGTGATACGCGAACACCAGGCCGCCACCCTTGACCCGATCAATCACCTGCCGGGCAATCTCGCTGCGAAGGGCGGGGCAGCCGTGGCTGCGTCCCAGCCGGCCGTTGTCGCGCACGAACTGCTCGCTGACATAGGGCGCGCCGTGCATCACGATGGCGCGCTCGCGCGCCCGATCGTTAATCCCCGCGTCCAGGCCATCGAGCCGCAGCGAGTATCCGTTCTTGCCGACGTAGGTGTTGTCGGTCCTGAACAGGCCCAGGCTCGTGCGGTGCGTGTCGGGCTCGTTCGAAAAGACGGTGGCGGTCGCGGCGCCGCTGCCCTGCCCGTGGGCGACCAACTCCTCGTACAGCAACTCGCGGGTCCTCAAATCGATCACCCACAGCCGTTCCTGGCTGGATGGCCGCGAGTAGTCGATCACGGTCAGCGTCTGCGGATTCGTGACCGCGCCCGTGCGAACGGCGCAACTCGCGGCGTTCAGGGCCAGATCGAGCACGCCGGGCTCGAGCGAACCGAACGACGCGCCCGCGAAGTTGGCTCGCGAGAAGGCGACGCCGCTGTTGGTCGCAGCGCTACCAGCGGCCAGGGCCACCGAGGCGACGACGACGGCCAGGCAGGTCGACAGAAATTGTCTGGGATGCACGCCGGACCAGCATAGCAGCCTCCCGACCCGATCTACCTCTGCGTTGAGGGTGTTTCTGTCACCCGGTCGTAGCCGTAGACGTCGGGTTGGAAGTGCAGCCCCCCGTTTTCGTTCACCCACGAGGTGAAATAGACCAGGTGGACCGGGATCTTCTCCTTGAGCTTGACGTGCTTCTCCACCCCAGACTGCATGGCGGCAAACAGCGTCGGCTCGTCCCATTCCGGAAAATCGCGGAGCACATACTTGGCCAGCTTCTCCGGTTCCTCCACGCGCACGCAGCCATGGCTGAAGGCGCGGCCCGGCCTGGCGAACAGATCGTCGGCGGGCGTATCGTGCAGGTACACGTTGTAGGAGTTCGGGAACAGGAACTTCACGTGTCCGAGCGCGTTCCTGGCACCCGGCCGCTGACGAAACACCAGTCCCTCCAGCGAGCCTTCGTCATCCCAGTTCACGTCCGAGGCCTTCACCGCGGTGACGCCGTCGCCCGACCGGCGCAGCACTTCGATGTTTTGCCGCTCCAGGTAACCGGGGTCCCTGGCAATCGCCGGCACTGTCTCACCTTCGGCAATCGAGTCGGGAATGTTCCAGTAGGGGCTGAGCACCACCGTCTCCATCTCATCGCTGAAGATCGGCGTCTTGTTGGCCGGCGTGCCCACGACGACGCGAATGTCCATCACGGTCTTGCCGTTCTCGCGCGCGACCATGGTGAACTGCGGAACGTTGACCATGATGTGCTGCTCGCCGAGGTCATCCGGTATCCAGCGCCATCGCTGGAGGTTGAGCGCGACCTGGCGCATGCGGCGGTCGAGCGGAACGTTCAGCGCGACCAGGGTCGCCTTATCGACGACGCCGGTGGCCTTGATTCCGTGAAGGTTCTGGAACGCCTTCACCGCCGCCTCGAGTTCGCCATCGACCTGACTCGAGGGCTCGGTCGGCGCCTCCAGGTGGCCGCCCGCCGCCAGGCGCTGCCGCAGGGCAACGATGGCCGCGCCCGATGCGCCCGGCTTGAGCGCAGGCACGCTACTCCACCCGCCCTTCTCTTTCTGCCCATGGAGATCGTCCAGCGCCTTCTGCAGGGCGGCGTACTCAGGATGCGGCGGCCTCAGCGACTCGATCCACTTCAGCGGATCGTCGAGCGCCTGGCTGAACGTGCCGGCGTAGTCCGGTGCGGTACGATGCGCCTTCCAGCTGCCGTCGGGCGACTTGGGCGTCGTGCGCCCCATGGCCACATCGCGGCCGAAGGCGAACAGTGCCGCCGTCATGCGCACGTCGAACTCCGCGACGCGCTGCAAACGCTCCGGTGACTTCCGGTCAATGTCTTCCACGGCCTGGCTCAGGGCGAGCAGCTCGCCGGCCCCGTAGTCGTTGGCGTCGAACCCGTGCTGGCGCGCGGTATTGAGCGCGTTCAACGCGTCCGCGGCATTTTCCGTGGGCCTGCGGCTATTCACCCACGCCGGACGGTCGGCGCGCTGTGTGTAGAAGGCGCGCAGATCTGTCCAAACCGCCGGCTCGACCGGGGGAATCGGTTGCCCATCCAGGACTTGCTTGAGGGCGGGCGTGACCTCATGCTCGTCGGCGGCGCCGGTGCACCCCGCCGTAATGGCACCAGTGGCGAGCACGGCCGACACGATCAGGAGATAGATGATGCGCACACCGTTGACTACAGCAACGGCCGTGCCATCGGGGTACTCCTTCGTGAGGTCCGCCTAAAGGCGGACCTCACATCGATGTAGCGTCCGGCTTCTTGACCCGCCGTAGCCTTGGCGTAGGCGGTTAGCCGGACTTGCCGACCGAGTCGAGCTCGTCCCAGCGCGCCATGGCCGTCAGCAGTTCCTGCTCCACGGCCTCGACGCGCGTCATCGTCTTTGTGATGGTGTCGGCGCCTTCCTTGTAGAACTCAGGCCGCGCGATCGCGTCCTGGAGCTGCTGCTGCTCCGCCTCGAGCGCCGCGATGCGCTTGGGCAGGTCGGTGTATTCCTTCTCTTCCTTGAAGGACCGCTTCGTCTTGGGGCGGGTCGGGCGGGTAGGGCTGGTCAGGACGGTAGGTGCCGTCTTGGTGGAGGCAACCCCTTCTTGGGGTTGCCTGACGACGGGCTTCGGCAGCTTTGACTGCCGCAACCAGTCTTCATACCCGCCCACGTACTCCTGCACCTTGCCGTTCCCCTCGAATGCCAGCGTGCTGGTCACCACGTTGTCGAGGAAGCGGCGATCGTGGCTGACCAGCAGCAACGTGCCGGACCACTCCACCAGTTGCGCCTCGAGCAGTTCCAGCGTTTCGAGATCGAGGTCGTTGGTCGGCTCGTCGAGCACCAGCACGTTGGCGGGTCGGGTAAAGAGCCGCGCCAGCAACAGGCGGTTGCGTTCGCCGCCCGACAGCGCGCGCACCGGCGAGCGCGCCCGCTCGGGCGAGAACAGGAAGTCGGCCAGGTAGCCGTGCACGTGCTTGGGCACGCCGTTCACGGTGACGGTGTCGGCGCCGTCGCCCACGGTATCCACCACCGACCGGTCGGGATCGAGTTGCTCGCGCTGCTGGTCGTAGTACGCCACCTGCACATTGGCGCCGCGTCTCACCGTGCCCGCCTGCGGCGGCATCTCCCCGAGCAGCAACCGGAGCAGGGTGGTCTTGCCGGCGCCGTTCGGTCCGATCAGGCCAATGCGGTCGCCCCGCATGACCCGAAGGGACAAATCCTTGACGACGGGCGACGCGCCGAAGGAGTGGCTGAGGCCCTTGGCCTCGAACACCATCTTGCCCGAGGCGTCGGCCTGGTCCACCTGCATGCGGACGTTGCCCATCTGGGCCCGGCGCGCGGCGCGTTCGGCGCGCATCGCCATCAGCGCCTTGACGCGACCTTCGTCGCGGGTGCGGCGCGCCTTGACGCCGCGGCGCAGCCACACTTCCTCCTGCGCCATCTTCTTGTCGAACTTGGCGTTCTGCAGCTCCTCGTTGGCGAGCCATTCCTCTTTCTTGCGCTCGAACGTCAGGTAGTCGCCCGGCCACGAGGTGAGGGTGCCGCGGTCGATCTCGACAATGCGGGTCGCGACCTTTTCGAGAAAGGTCCGGTCGTGCGTGACGAAGATCACGGCGCCGGCGTACTCCATCAGGAAGGTTTCGAGCCATTCGATGGCCTCGATGTCGAGGTGATTGGTCGGCTCGTCGAGCAGCAGCACGTCGGGCTGGCTGACGAGCGCACGGGCCAGCAGCACGCGCCGCTTCCAGCCGCCCGACAAGGTGTCGACGATCGCCTCCGACGGCAGATCCAGCTTGGTGACGATCAGTTCGACGCGTTGCTCCAGGCTCCAGCCATCGCGCTCTTCGAGCTCGTGTTGGTAGTTACCCAGCCGCGTCATGGCTTCTTCGCTGTAGTCGGTCGCGACTTCCACCGCCGCATGGTGGTAGTTCGCAATGAGCTCGCCAAGATCGCCGAGACCCTGGGCAATGACATCGAACACCGGCAGGTTGGCCGACAGCGGCACGTCCTGCACCAGGCGGGCGATGCGCGCGCCCGGCTGCGTCCAGACGGTGCCCGAATCGGGCGGCAGCTCGCCGCCGATGATCTGCATGAGGGTGGACTTGCCGGTGCCGTTACGGCCGATGATGGCAATGCGTTCGCCGGGCTCCACCTGCAGAGCTGCCTTATTGAGCAGCGGCAGGTGGCCGTAGGCGTGGGAGATCTGGTCGAGGACAACTAATGGCATAACGGTTGGACGACTAACACGGGATGTTCCTACGGAACATCCCCAGCTTCTTCGTTGAGCGATAGTGCCCGGAACCGGCAGGTCGGCCCAGACGCTCCCCTAAGGGTGTGGATGAACCCCCTAGCGTACCAGCAATTCGGCTCTAGGGTATTCTCATCGCATGACCAAGCGCGTTCTTGCCGCCCTCACCCTGCTGTTGTTGGTTGCGCCCGTCCAGGGACAAGCCCCGGCCGGCACGGCCGCCATCGAAGCCGAGACGCTGCAGCATTTCCAGGCGCTGCTCAAGCTCGACACACAGAGCCCTCCGGGCAACGAGACCCGCGTGGTCGAGTACCTCAAGCAGGTGCTCGACAAGGAAGGCATCCCCTACCAGGTGTTTGCCAAGGATCCGCAGCGCGCCAACCTGGTCGCGCGCATCAAGGGCAACGGCAAGAAACGGCCGATCCTGCTGATGGGCCACACCGACGTGGTCACCGTGGACGAGAAGAAGTGGACGTTCCCGCCGTTTGGCGCGGTCCGCGACGGTGGCTACGTGTATGGCCGCGGCGCCGTGGACGACAAGGACAACCTCGCGGCGGCACTGATGGTCATTCTCCGGCTGCATCGCGACCGCACGCCGCTCGACCGCGACGTGATCCTGCTGGCCGAGGCCGGCGAGGAAGGCGCGCCCGATATCGGCGCCCAGTTCATGGCCGACAACCACCTCGACGCCATCAACGCCGAGTTCTGCCTCGCCGAGGGCGGCGGTGTGGTCCGCCGCGGCGGCCAGGTGGTGCAGGCCAATGTCGGCACCACCGAAAAGGAACCTCGGTTCGTCGAACTGGTCGCACGCGGTCCCGCCGGCCATGGCTCGGTGCCGTCGCGCGGCAACGCCGTGACCAAGCTGTCGGCCGCGGTCGGCAAGGTCGCGGAGTGGACGCCGCCGCTACGCATCAACGAAACCACCGGGGCCTACTTCAAGAAGCTGGCAACCATGGTGCCCGCGGACGTCGCCCAGAAATACCGGGACGTGCTCAGCCCCGATCCGAAGCTGTCGAAGCCGGCTGCCGACTGGCTGCTCGACAACCAGCCGAACCACTGGTCAATGCTCCACACCTCGCTCGTGCCGACCATCGTCACCGGCGGCTTCCGCTACAACGTGATTCCGTCGGAAGCCAAGGCCACCATCGACGTGCGCCTGCATCCCGACGAGGATCAGGAGGCCTTCCTGGATCAGGTCCGCAAGGTGATCAACGATCCCAGCGTCGAAGTGCGATGGGGCCGCGAGCGGTATCGGCCGGCGGGCGGCTCGAAGATCGACACCGAGGCGTTCGCGGCGATCGAGGCGCAGGTCAAGAAGCACTACAACACCGTGGTGCTGCCGACCATGGGTACCGGCGCCACCGACATGTCGAACATCCGGGCCAAGGGCATCCAGTGCTACGGCATCGGCCCGGCCATCGATACGGAGGACGGCCCCAAGGGCTTCGGCGCGCACAGCGACCAGGAGCGCATTCTCGAAAGCGAACTGCACCGCTTCGTGCGCTTCAACTACGACCTCGTGCTGGAACTCGCAAGGGCCCGGTGACGGTCCGGCTGAAGCCGGACGCCACATTGATGTCGACGTGGCATTGAATCGGGGCTGGTCGTATCGAGAGCAGGTTGGGCCCGCTGCGGCCGGCCTGACCGCCCTCGATTACCTCGCGACGTCGCGCACTCACTCAACGGCAACTGAGTGGGCGGATCGGTTCGAGCGGGGCGAAGTTGAAATCGACGGCGCGCGGGCCGAACCGGCCGCCGTCCTTCAACTCGGCCACACCATCGTCTGGCATCGTCCCCCATGGGCTGAACCGGCCGTTCCCACCCAGTTCGCCATCATCCACGAAGACGAGAGTCTGGTCGCCGTGGACAAGCCGAGCGGCTTGCCGACCATGCCGGCCGGGGGGTTCCTCGAACACACGCTCATGAACCTGCTGCGGCAACGGCTTCCAGAAGCCAGCCCGCTGCACCGGCTCGGCCGGTGCACGTCGGGCCTGGTGCTGTTTGCGCGAACCCACGCGGCCGGCGCGGCGCTGGCCAAGGCGTGGCGCGACCACGAGGTGAAGAAGACGTATCGCGCGCTGGCCAGTGGCGTCGCCAACGCCGACCGGATCGAGATCGATGCCGCCATCGGCCCGGTGCCACACCCGCAACTGGGCCGCGTGTACGCCGCCTCGGCGGACGGCAAGGCTTCGCACAGCGTGGCGACGGTGCTCGAACGCCGCGCCGATCACACGCTGTTCAGTGTTGCGATCACGACCGGCCGGCCGCACCAGATTCGCATTCACCTGGCCTGCGCCGGGCATCCATTGGTGGGCGATCCGCTCTATGACGTGGGCGGGGTGATCAAAGCAAGTCCGGGCTTGCCGGGCGACGGCGGCTACCTCTTGCACGCCGAACACCTGGCGTTTGTCCATCCGCTCACAGGCGCGGCCATGCACCTGACGGCGCATCCGCCAAGCGCCTTGCTCACACGTGCTGGCGCCTGACGCTGGTCCAAAGACAGCCACAGATTACGCAGATTACACAGATTCAAATCAGGCGAGCCTCGCGCGAACCAGACATGAGAGGACCCGCGCCGGCCTGCGGCCGGCTCGCGAGGTCACGACCACGAGAATCGAGAGACCGCAGATAACCCAGTGTCTCTCGATTTCGTGGTCGTGACCTCGCTGTGCTCGCCGGGCAAAGCCCGGCGAGGCGGGTCCTCGTGTCTCTGCGTTAGTCTGCGGAATCCGCCGTCGCGCGTCGCGCTATGGCGGGACAAGTCTGTGGCCCGTGAAGACTGGCGCGGGCAAACAGTAGCTACTGCGAGTGGCCGCGCGCGGTGATCGGCCACACCGCCTCGACGCGATCTTTCCGAATCCCATACAGGTAGTCGTAGAGATTCACGACCGGATCGCAGTGCGGCACGATCATCTCCAGGCGATCGCCCATCTGGTAGGTCTTGCTGGCTTCCTTGAACGTGATGACACCGAACTCGTCCGAGCCGGGGTTGTACTCCATGCCCGGCTCGCCGATCACGCCTGGACGCGGCACGTTGAGCGTCAGGGCCTTGGCGCCGGCATCGGTGGTGAGGCGGCCCGGGAAGCGGTTGTTGACGATGGTCGCGAGCACGGTGAGCGACGGAGCAAAGTCCGCGTAGACGGGGTTGCCGTCTTCGCTGCCAATGGCCAGGTACTGCATGTCCATGAAGAGGTAGCTGCCCACCTGCACGTCGGTGAATCCGGACACGAGGTGCTGGATGCTGTAGGTGCCGGTGCCGCCCCCGCTGAAGATCTCGGTGTTGAGGCCGGCCTTCGTCATGGCCTCATACGTGAGCGCGTTGGCTTCAATGTTCTTCAGCGCGCGCTGCTTGCGCGCCGCGAACCCGATGATGTGCTGCGCGCCGCCGTCGTACGACAACAAGCCACGCAGCTTCAGGTTCGGCAGCCGGTCGACCACCTGGGCCAGCGCCAACGCTGCGTCGCCGGCGGGCACGCCGCTGCGCGTGCCGACCGCCACGTCGATGACCACGTCGGCCACGATGCCAGCTTCCTTCGCCGCCGCGTTCAGGTCGTGCGCGTTGGGCTCGTAGTCCACCGCCTGAATGAACTGCGGCGTCCGCTTGCGCAGCTGCATGGCCCGGCGGATCTTCGACCTCGACAGGTTGCCGGTCGTCATGCAGATGCGGTCGAGCCCCTGGCCGGCCAGCGCCTCGGCCTCGCTGAGCTTGGCCGTGCAGATCCCCAACGCCCCGGCGGCCATCTGCAGCTTCGCGATGGCCGCGCACTTGTGGGTCTTGGCGTGCGGGCGGCTGCCCAGCTTATTGGCCACGAGCGACCGCTGCATCTTTGCGATGTTCTGTTCGAGCTTGTCGAGATCGACACAGAGCGCCGGCGTATCGAGGTCCCACTTGGAAATACCCGCGGGCATGGGCTTCACCGGCGCCATGACCTCCGACACCGAGTAGCCCTTCACGGGCCGCGGAACCCAGACGTGCGCGGCCGTGGCGGCTGATGCGGCGAGGAACGCTCGACGAGACGTAGAGGACTTGCTGTTCATGCTGGCTCCTGGCCACAAAGAATACAGCCACAGATTGCACAGATTTCACAGATTCAGCGACGGCAAACCCGCGCGAACCAGACACGAGAGGACCCGCGCCGGCCTTCGGCCGGCCAGTGAGGTCGCCGGCACGAATCCGAGAGACAGCCCCGAACACACGTCTCTCGAATTCGCGCCGGTGACCTCACTGGTTAGCCGGGCGTAGCCCGGCGACGCGGGTCCTCGTGGATCGGTGTCTAATCTGCGTCTAATCGGTGGCTGTCTTTCCGCGGCCGCGGCGCCACCAGGTCGTCAGGCCGGTCACGAACAACACGGCCGGTGCCAGGCCGAACACGAACCAAATCACGCGGCCCGCCTGGCCGCCGACCCCGCCCACATGCCAGGGCGTCATGCGCGCCATCAGCGCATCGCCCCAACTGCGCGCCTTCCCGTCCGACGCGAGCCGGTCGCCGGTGTATTGATCGAGATAGACCGGCGTGAGCCCGGTGCTGGCCGGTGTGGGGCTGCGCTTGGCGAACATCACCAGGAAGGCTCCGCGTTCGCCGAACGGCAACACCACGCGCGCCACCGGCTGGCCTGGTGCGAAAGACTTGGCGCGATCGAGCATCTGCGGCCACGAGGGCGTAGGATTCCCCGACGGAGCACCCGACTGGGGCGATCGCGCTACGGTGACGGGCGACAGCGAGTTCACCACTGCGCGAAATCCAGCGGGGAACACGAACGACAGCGCCGTGACGGCGAACATCAGGATGAACGCCGCGCTCCATGCGCCAATGGCGCGATGCAACTGCCGCCACTGGCTGCGGGACCCGCGCTGCCAAATCCTGGCGCCGGGCCACCAAATCACGAGCCCGGTGGCGCAGAGGATCAGGATGCCGAACGCGCCAATCCCGTTAATCGTGCGGCCCGTGCGGCCCCCCAGCAGGTTGTAATGCAGTTGTTGCAGGGTGCGGATCGCCGGATGTTCCGGCAGCTCACCGAGCACCGCGGTCGTCACCGGGTCGATCAGCACGGTGCGGAACTCGGCGTCGCTCGTGACGTACGCCAAGTACGTCGGCCTCACCGTCGTCGGCGCATCGACGCCGGACAATCGGTGTTGGGGATAGGCGCGGCTGACGCTCTCCATCACGGCCACCGGATCCGCCAGCGGACCGGCGGCGCTCGGGTTGAAGAGGTGCGGATGCAGCGCCCGCTGCATGTCGATGCGAAACACGAGCGCTGCACCAGTGAGACAGATGATGGCGACGTACAGCCCCGTCAGCAGCCCGACCCAGAGATGGAGCTGAAAGAGCAGGCGCCTCATGGCTACCGCGTGCCGAAGGTGAAGCGCGCGCCGGCCATCACCGTTCGCGGCATGGCTGGGTAACCGAGTACGCTCTCGTACGCTTCGTCCGCGACATTCTCGCCGCGCACGAATAGCGTGATCATCTCGTGCGCGCGGACGTCCAGGCCCAGGTTCACCACCAGGTAGCCCGGATTGACGGTGATGTCGGTCGTGATGGGTGTCGGGCGCGCGGCATTCGGCACCGTGCGCAACGACAGGAAGCTGTGGTCATGGCGATCGCCCGCGATCCGGGCGCTGGCGTTCAGCGACACGCGATCGCGCACCCAGGCGGCACGCACATTTCCCGAGTGTTTCGGCCGGCGCAACAGCGGCTGGCCAGGTTGGAACTGCTGGCTGGTGCTGACGTTGGTGACCACGCGGTGGTCCACATGCGTGTAGCTGGCCGACGCCGTCAGGCCGGCCACCGGCCGCTGCAGCACCCACTCGAGTTCCCACCCGTCGGCCTTCGAGCCATCGATGTTGATGTACTCGGGAATGCCGTCGCCGGCCACCCCGCCTCGATAAGCAATCTGATCGGTGTAGTCGTTGTTGAAATAGGTCACCAGCGCGCGGAAGCGTTGATCGGCGAACGTCGCCTCGACGCCCAGGTCGCTGGTACGCGCCTGCTCCACCTTCAGGTCGGGCGCCGGGTCGGTAAACCGCCCGCCGAAGCGCTCGCCGAGCGACGGCGACTTGATGCCGTGGCCGAGGTTGCCGAACACCTTGAGCGACGACACCGCGCCGTTCCTGGAGGGCACCAGGTAACCGCCGGCCGACAGCTTGGGGCTGAAGAACGACGAGCCGTCCTTGCGATCGAACCGGCCGCCAACCGTGGCGAACCAGCGATCGCGGCCACTGAACTGTTGCTGGGCAAACACCGCCTGGTTGTCGAACTGCACGCCGGCCACCAGCACGTTGGTCTCGCGCTCCCATTCGTAGCCGGCGCTCAGACGCTGCCCCGACCATGCGTAGTCGGCCTGATAGCGAAACGCCGGCCGCTCGAACTCTGACTTGCTCGTGAACGGGAAATTCGACGACTGCCGCGACGCGAGGAACTGGCCGGGGCCGGGAGTGGCGCCGGCGGCGACCAGCGTCGCAAACTCGGCCGCATCCACCAGCCGCACGAGGCGCGTGCCATTCGGGTAGATCGCGTTCGGGGTGCCCTCGAGCACGGCATAAGTCGTAAACGGGGGGTCGGCAATGGTGTCGGCCGATTCACTCGTATAGCGGAAGTAATTGAAGCTCGCGATACCCGTCAGCCGGCTGCCGATGGCGTGCGACAGGTCAACGTGACCGGAGCGATCGCGCGTGTTGTAGACGCCGCCGGTGTTGCGGGCGCCGTAGACAATGGCGCCAACCGACTTGCCCTCGGCCGTCGTCGAGCGCGCGCCGGCGCGCAGCGCGACGCGGGGGCCGAAGCTGGCGCCGACACCCGCGTCGAACGCCGTCTGCTCGAACTCATCATCCTCCGGCAGCAACTCGGCAAAGGCGCCGCCCGATTGGCGGCGTGACAGCCCGCCCGAGTAATCAACGCGGCTGGAAGCGCCGCCCATCAGGCGCGCATCGCCGCGGACGGCGCCGAACGATCCCCCTTCGGCCGAGCCCGACACCTGCGGCCGGTCGGCGGCCCCGGCACGGCGAGTGAAGATCTGCACCACCGATCCCATGGCGTCCGATCCCCACAGGGCCGATTGCGCGCCTCGCACCA
Organism: Acidobacteriota bacterium; assembly: GCA_030697165.1. Lineage (NCBI taxonomy): Bacteria > Pseudomonadati > Acidobacteriota > Acidobacteriota bacterium. The sequence goes on along the minus strand of JAUYQQ010000022.1, from coordinate 320,018 downwards.
CTTCGACGCGATCGATCTCGGCGGCGCTGATGCGGCTGAAGTCGAAGACACCGCCGCTCTGGTTGACCCGCACGCCGTCGATCAGTACCAGGTTGTAGTCCGATTCGCCGCCGCGCGTGAACATCGAGGTCACCGACCCCTCGCGGCCGATGCTTTCGACGTACGCCCCCGGCACGAACCGCACCACGTCGGCCAGCGACGCGGCGCCGAGCGCGTCGAGGTCGGCGCGGGCAAACGCGGTCACCGACTCGGTGACGGCGGCGCGGCTTGCCGCTCCGCGCGACGCGGTCACCACCAGCGAGTCGGAGACGCCCCCCACCTGCAGCGTGACGTTCTGCGTCACGAGCGCGTCGCTGCCGGCAAGCGCGATTACCTGGTCGGCAAACCCCTCGCGAGCCACACGCAGTTCCACCGGCACACCGGCCGGCACGACCACACGAAATCGGCCATCGGCACCGGTCGTGACCCGCGACACCGACCGTCCGGCGACGATCGCATCCACCGTGGCCCCGGCGATCACGGCCGCGGAGCTGTCTGAGACAACGCCTTGAATGACCACGTCGGTCCGGCTGGCCGCCTCCGCCAAGGCTACGGCGCCCAAGAAGCCGGACGCCACATTGGTGATGGACGCGGCCCGATCCATGTAGTGTCCGGCTTTAGCCGGACCGATCGCGACGTTGAAGGTGAACAGGAAAAAACAGACAAGTACAGAACGAATCGGCAGTCGCATGACGGTTGCCTCCCCGGGCAAGTCGATGGATGAAGCTTGGGGCAGGTCTCCTGGCTTGGAGGATGCAGCGTGCGCTGCAACCCGCTTCACCTTCCCCGGCAACACGCCGAGTGGTTGAACGAAGCGGGCGTTCCTTCCTTACAGTGGCGGGACCGCGCCGGTGTTGCACCGGACTTCCCTGTTAGGCCCTCGTGGGCACCCTAAGCAGGAATAGTTTATACCGTGCGTGCTACGCTTGTGGGCTTACATGATTGCGTTTGCGAACATCAACAAGCAGTACGGCAAGCAACTGCTCTTCGTCGAGGCCAGCTTCCAGCTCAACCCGGGCGAGAAAGTGGGGCTGGTCGGGCCCAACGGCGCGGGAAAAACCACCATTTTCCGCATGATCGTGGGGGAAGAGGCCCCGGACGAAGGCGACGTCAGCGTGCCGAAGAAGCTGACGATCGGCTACTTCCGCCAGGACGTCGAAGAGATGTCGGGCCGCTCGGTGCTGGACGAGGCCATTGCCGGCAGCGGCCGCGCCGGCGACCTGCACCACGAACTCGAAGAGCTGCAGCACGCCATGGCGGACCCGGCCCGCGTTGATGACATGGACAAGATCCTCGCCCGCTTCGGCGAGGTGCAGGAAGAGTACGACCACCTTGGCGGCTACGCCCTCGAAAGCCAGGCCCGCGAAGTGCTGCACGGACTTGGTTTTGACGATGAGCGGATTGACGGCGACGTCGGTGCGCTGTCGGGCGGCTGGAAGATGCGCGTGGCGATGGCCCGCGTGCTGCTCGGCAAGCCCGACGTGCTGCTGATGGACGAGCCGACCAACCACCTCGACCTCGAATCGATCATCTGGCTCGAAAGCTTCCTCAAGGCGCACGAGGGCGCGCTGCTCATGACCTCGCACGATCGCGAGTTCATGAACCGCATCGTCACCAAGATTGCCGAGATCGACAGCGGCGAGATCACCGTCTACTCCGGCGACTACGACTTCTACGAGCGCGAACGCGCCACCCGCGAGGCCAACAAGGAAGCCGCGTATGCGCGGCAGCAATCGATGCTGGCCAAGGAACAGCGCTTCATCGAGCGGTTCAAGACGCACGCCGCCAAGGCGGCGCAGGTGCAGAGCCGCATCAAGGCGCTCGACAAGATCGAAAAGCTCGAGCTCCCCAAGCAACGCGTCGTCGTGAAGTTCACCTTCAAGGATCCACCCCGCTCAGGCGACCAGGTCGCGGTGATCGAGGGCCTGGGCAAGGCCTACGGCAAGCGCGTGATCTACGAAGACTTCAACCTGACCATTCGCCGCGGCGAGCGCTGGGCGGTGATGGGCAGGAACGGCGCCGGCAAGACGACGCTGCTCAAGATGCTGGCGGGCGCGCTGGCGCCCGATGCCGGCGAGGTGCGGCTGGGCGCCAGTCTCAAGATGGGCTACTTCGCCCAGCAGTCACTCGACACGATGGACGCCGACCTCACGGTCTTCGAGCAGCTCCAGAAGGATTTTCCGCGCGAGGGCATCGGCGCGCTGCGCTCGCTCGCCGGCGCGTTCCAGTTCTCGGGGGACGACGTGGACAAGAAGATTCGGGCGCTGTCGGGCGGCGAGAAGTCACGACTGGCGATGGCGCGGATGCTGTTCGATCCGCCCAACTTCCTGGTGCTGGACGAGCCGACCAACCACCTGGACCTGGCGACCAAGGAAATGCTGGTTGATTCGCTGAAGGCGTTCGACGGCACCATGATCTTCGTCTCGCACGACCGCGCGTTCCTGCGCGGCATCAGCAATCGCGTGCTGGAACTGGGCGGCGAATCCGGCACGGACACGCACCCGCACGCCTATCCGGGGTCGTACATCGAGTACGTCGAACGCACTGGTCACGAGGCACCCGGCATTCATACGTGACCGAGATCGAGCGGCGCTTTTTCCTCCTGACAAACGAGCAGCGCAGGCGCGGCCGGATCGATCCGCTCCTTGAAGCCGAGACCTTGACGCTCACGGCGCAGCGCCACAGCCAGGACATGCTGCGACGACGGTTCTTCGCCCATCGCAATCCCGACGGCCTCGGTCCGGCCGATCGGATCAATGCCGTGCTGCGGTGGACCGCCGGTGAGACGGCAGAGAATTTGTGGATGCGCTCGGGACCGGTGACCGCGGCCAGCCTGGCGGCGGTCGCCAACGAGGCGATCGCCCGCTTGATGGCCAGCCGCGAGCATCGCGCCAACATCATGAACCGGCGCTACACGCACCTCGGTGTCGGCATCGCGATGACCGCGACGGAGATCCGCGTGACCCAGTTGTTCGCCCGGTTCGGGCGCTAGGCCACGCGGATAAATCGACTCTTAGAACTTCACGCGCACGCCGCCCCAGAGCAGGTAGTTGTTCTTGACGTCGTCAGCGTTGTCCAGATACATGCGAGCCTGGCCCACGAAGTAGACCTTCTGGGCCTGGGTCAGCGGAATGCCGAAGTGCAGCATCCATGCGGGCGTCATCGTGTCGCTGTGGGTCACGTCCCACAGTGAGACGCCGGTGCCGATGAACGAGCCGCCACCGACATACTTGTTCAGCTCAACATCGGCGAAGACCTGGTGCTCGCGCACGTAGGTGCCTTCCTGGATGAGGCTGAGGGCGATGCCCACGGCACCGGCAAGTTCCACATCGTTGTCGAACCGCTTGGCCATGCCGAGCTTGAAGCCGACGAGCGGCGAGCACTGCGCGTATTCGCCGGGGCCGGCGTTCGCGAACGGCGCGAAGCCGTCAACGGTCTCGCGGCCGTCGGTGGGGCGCACGCGACGATCCTTGCCGGCGAGCACGTCGAAGAAGAACGGCGACGCCTTGACGGAGGCGATCGCGGGAGCGACCTCGGCCTGGACGGGCGGCGCGGGGGGTGGCGGCGGAATCACCGCCGGCGGCGTGGGCGGAGGAGGCGTGACCACGGGCGCAGCGGCGGGGGGCGGCGGCGTCTCGCGACGGATCTCCTGCACCGACATCAGCGACAGGTTGCCGCATTCCTTGGGAACGACAAACGTGTAGATGCGATTGTTGTCCGTCACTCGGAACAGGAAGGCGTCGAACGACTCGCGTCCGGCCCACCGGAACTTCTCGATGCGCCCGGGCGTGCGATCGCCACGGCCAATGTTGGGCCGATAGGCCATCCACTCGAGCGTCGCGCCGCGCTGAAAGTCGCACTCGACCATCACGCCGTCGGCCGGCGCCGCGTCGGCGCACGACGCCATCACGGTAACGGGCAAGCCGCTGGACAGCATCGCAATGACGGCGTTCGACGTCTCCGGGATGCCCGCGTCACCCAGGATCTTGCGGATGTCGTCCCCGATGCCCTTGGTATTCGCCATCCGCTTGACGCTCTCATGGTTGGTCAGCGCTGGCCTGTAGAAAGACGTCGTGCCGCCCAGGCGGCGGGCATCACGATAGCCGTCGGCGTCACGCGCCGACTGGGCTGTCGCGACCGAAACCGACATTAGCATGACCGCAGCGGCCAGCCCGGCGCCGAGTGTTATGCGCTTGATTGAAGTAGTACATCTGGCAGTCATATGGCCCTTCTTCGAGTCGTTGCGCCGAGGCCTTCGGCGCCCGACGATGGAGATGTTGACAGCGGTCACGGACGCACCCCGGCGCATCGCGACAAACGCTAGTTGAGGCTCGACCGGCGGGCCGAGGCCTCGAAGCGGGACACTGCAAGAGGAAGGCCACCGTGAAGGTGACTTTGTTACCGCGCTTCTGCCCAGATTGACCCTCGCGTTGACTGAATCAGGCAAAGCTATGGCAGAGCCACCGCTTCTATAACGATTCTGCGCCCTCGTACTGGCTGGTGGATCCTGACCTGGGGGTGGTGACCATTCACAGGCGCGCCGCCGATGGTTCGTTCCCGGTGTTCGCCAGTCTTTCGCGCGAGGGGCACGACACCCTGGAGACGCCGCTGTTACCTGGTTGGTCGGTGACGCTCGATCGCCTGTTCCGCTGATCCTACGAGCGCGCGACCGACCAGTCTTCCCACATCAAGCCGTCAACGCGCTCGAACTCGCGGACGTTGGCGGTGACCAGCGTCATGCCGCGCCGCGCAGCCTGGCCGGCCAGCAGCGCATCGAACGACCCAATCGGCCGGCGTTCCTGTTCGAGCAGGGCGCGCACCTCGCCCACTGCCCGGGCGTCGGCCTCGTCGAACGGCAGCAGGTGGATGGGCCCCGACAGGAAGGCGTTGACCCGGTCGGTGTTGTAGTCGCGCCGCTCGCTCTTCGCCACGCCGTACCACAGCTCGTGCACGGCGACAGTCGAGACGCACACCACAGATCCCTCGGCCAGCACCTGCTTGAATCGACGCCGGACGGGAACGGATGATCCGTTAATCAACGCGATGCAGGCGTTGGTGTCGAGCGTGTACTCGATCACGACAAGCCTGGACGTGGCGTCGCCGGCGGCTGGTTCCGGCCGCCGGGCAGGAACGGTTCGTCGGTGTAGCGATCGAGTTCAGCAAACCAGTCGTCGACGTTCGACACCACCGGTTCGAGCAGCACGCCGCTGCCGTGGCGGGTGATCCGCACTTCGGTGCCCGGAAAGCGGAATTCGAGCGGCAGGCGCACCGCCTGGCTGCGGCCGTTCAGAAACAGTTTGGCGAGCTTGTTCACGGGATGACCTCCAGGCCATAGTATATATCATTGATATATATCATGGCCATGCTCGAAGGGCCTGGAGCAAGTGAGTTACAGCCTTCCGCTGACCAGATCGGCCGCCTGCGGTTCGGCCGGCAACAGGGGCATGGGCCGGTCGTGGTCCAGAAACTCCCGGCAGATACCGTGAAACTCGTCGGCGGTTTGCGACCGGCGGATCTGGTGCAGGAACGTCCCGGGCACGCCTTCGCCGAGATAGTTGAGGAACTTCTTCATGCGCTCGCACTGCTTGTGCTCGGCGCGGCCGACCCCGGCCTGCGAGTCCCAGAGCGCGCGAATGTACGCGTTGACCTCGCGGCCCGTCGGCAACGTCACGGCTTCGCCGCGCAACTGTTGGCGAATCTGGTTGAACAGCCACGGGCTGCGGATGACGCCGCGGCCAATCATCAGGCCGCGTGCGCCGGTCTCGACCAGCAAGGCTTGCGCCTGGGCCGCCGAATACACGTGACCGTTGGCGATCACCGGGCACGGCATGGTCTCGACCGCCTGGCGGATGCGATCGTAGTGCACGGGCAGCCGGTACATTTGCGCCACCGTCCGCGCGTGCACGGTCAGCGCGTCGAGCGAGTGCCGCGCGAAAATCGCGAGCAGCTGATCAAACTCCTCGACCGCCGCGAAGCCGAGGCGGGTCTTGACTGTGAACTTGACCTGCACCGCGTCGCGCAGCGCGCCGAGAATGGCGTCGATGCGCTGCGGTTCGCGCAGCAGGCCGCCGCCGGCGCACTTGCGATAGACGATCGGCGCCGGGCAGCCCAGGTTGAGATCGATGGCGGCGACCGGCAGCTGCTGCAGGAACTTCGCGGTGCGCACGAGCGATGGGATGTCGTTGCCGATCATCTGCGCGATCACCGGCCGGCCGGTGGTGTTCTTGGCGATCGACTCGACGATCCACTTTTCGGGCGTGGAGGTGGTGTGGACGCGAAAATACTCGGTCCAGTAGACGTCGGCGCCGCCGTACTGGTGGACCAGCGTCCAGAACGCACCGTCGGTCACCTCCTGCATGGGCGCCAGCGCCAGGATCGGCGCGGGTCCCCGCAGCAACTCGTCGAGCGTCATTCCGCGTGCTCTTCCCAGACCCTGGCCAGTTCCACGATCGTGTCCACCGCCTTGGCCATGTCCTGGACCGACACCCACTCGAGGCGCGAGTGGAAGTTCTGCTCGCCGGCAAAGATATTAGGCGTCGGCAGGCCCATGAACGACAGTCGCGAGCCGTCGGTGCCGCCGCGGATGGGCCGCTCGCGCACGCGCACGCCGGCCCGGGCCATGGCCTCGCGCGCGCGCTCGACGACCAGCGGATGCTGGTCGAGCACCTCACGCATGTTGCGGTACGACTCCTCGACCACGGCCTCGAACGCCGCGCCGGCCACGCCACTCACGACCTCGGCCGCGAGCGAGCGGAGCCACTGCTCCTTCTCCGCCAGTCCTTCGGTCCGGAAATCCCGCACCAGCAACTTCACCGAGGTGCGGTCGACACCCGCCTCGACGACATACGGGTGCACGAACCCCTCGCGGCCATCGGTGGTCTCGGGCGACAGGCGATCGGCCGGCAGGCGGTCGATGAACCGGGCCGCCAGCTTGATGGCGTTGACCATGTGCCCCTTGGCATAGCCGGGGTGGGTGTTGAAACCGAGGAACGTGAACGTGATGGCATCGGCCGAAAAGCTTTCGAACTCCAGCTCGCCGCGCGCCCCTCCGTCCATGGTGTAGGCGTAGCGCGCGCCAAAGCGGGCGACGTCGAAATGCTTCGTGCCCTCCCCCACTTCCTCGTCCGGCGTGAAGCCGATGCGGATCGCGCCATGCGGAATCTCGGGGTGCGCGATCAGCCACTCGGCCGCCGTCATGATCTCGGCGACGCCGCTCTTGTTGTCGGCCCCCAGCAGTGTCGTGCCCGAGGCGGTGACGAGGTCGTGGCCGAGACACTCGCCGAGGTAGGGCAGGTCCGCCACTCGCAGGACCGCGGTGGGGTCGTCCGGCAGCACGAGGTCGCGGCCGTCGTAAGCGTGGTGAACGATTGGCTTGACGCCGGCGCCGCTCATCTCGGGCGAGGTGTCGACGTGAGCGATGAAGCCGATCACCGGCACGTCCGGCTTGCGCGTGGTCGCGGGAATCGTGGCCATCACATAACCATGCTCGTCGATCGCCGCGTCGGCGATGCCCATGGCGTGCAGTTCCGCGGCCAGGTCACGAAGCAGGACGAGCTGCCCTGGTGTGCTGGGATAGGTGCTGGCACCCTCGCGCGACTGGGTGTCGTAGGTGACGTAGCGAAGAAACCGCTCGAGGACCGGGCGCGACGTTCGAGGCATGCTAGGGCCGGTCCCGTAACGGCGCGAAGTCCTGCCAGATCTGCTGGACCACTTTCGGCGCCACGGTCCGGGGATCGGGTTGGTTGGGCTCTTTCTCCGAATAGACCACGAGCTTGACGCTGCCGCAGGCCGGCGGGAACGCGCCCGGGTCGAACACATACAGGCCCTCGTAGATGGTCTCGGTGGGCGACAGGTGCTGCTCGAGCTTGAACGGGTGTATCGGCGCGACCTCGGTCTCGCCGCAGTACGCGCGCAGGTGGGAGAACCCGGACTTGGGGCGCAGGATCGGCGGCACGGCAATGCCCTGGGTCTGCGCCGCGCCACGCGCGACCTTCGTCCAGAAACCCTCCGCGAGTTTCGGCGTGACCCGCACCAGCAGCACGGGCGGGATCGCCGAGACATAGCCGGCCCAGTTCTTGAAGTCCATGGGCGCCCGCCAATTCTGCGCGGCGTACAGCTGCAGCGGCGTGATCAGGGAAATGTCGAAATCAGTTGCCGGCATCTGGTACGGCGGCTGGCGGCCGGCGGGACCGCGCAGGGCATCGTTCAAGGCGGCGGCGGTGAATCCGGCGGCCGGCTCCACCAGCAGGCGCGTGCCTGGTGGCGGTGCCATGCCCTGCATCTTCGTTTCCGCGATCGCGACCAGATCGCACACCTCGCCACAGCCGGGCGGCGCGGGCTCGACCAATGCCGCCGTCGCCGGATCGATCCAGAGAATGGCGACGTTGCGCGCGGCATCTGACACCAGCACGGTGGCCGCGACCTTGATGGCCGACGTCGCCGTGAGCTGCACTGTCACAGGCCACCCCACGATGGGCTTGCCGCCACCCCCGGTGGTGATGGCCTGGTGATCGGTGAGCACCAACCCGTTCGTGCCGATCACCGTCCCGGTCGCGCGCGTGAGCGGGGTCCAGATGGTGACCGCCGCGGCCCGGTTGCGCTCCGCCGCCGGCGACGCCGCCGGAGGCTCGACCAACGGCACCGCATCGGCCGTTCCCGCCTCGACCACGGCGTTGCCGCCGCTCAACGCGAGCACCGTGTCACGGCCCGCGACGACATCCACCATCTGCGTCCACACGTACGCCTGTCCCTCGAACGCGAGCGCCCGATCCGACTCTACGGTGTAACTGCCAGGGGCAAGCCGGATCTCGATGGCGCCATCGGCCGAGGTCAGGATGCGGCGGGGTGGCGCACTGGCCGGGTTGTCGCTGATGAGCAACGCGTACCGCGGCACCGCCATCGTCCGCTGGTCGGCCGCAGTCACGGCGACCGTGACGCGAAGCACGCCGAGCTGCTGGAGCGCGTGAGCCCCCGTGGGCGCCACGAGCAGCGCGGCGGTCAGTCCCGTCAGGAAGTGCCGTCCCGTCAGGTGGTGCCTCCCCGGCCCGCGGTGTCGCCCCGGCTGGTTCTGATGACGAGCACCTTGTCGATGCGCCGGCCGTCCATGTCCATGACCTCGAACTTCATGCCGCCCCACTCGAACTGGTCGGCCGTCTTCGGCACGCGGCCGAGCCGCGCCATCACGAACCCGCCGATGGTGTGGTACGCGCCGGCTTCTTCCTCGGGCAGCGGTTCGAGACCGAAGTGGGTTGACACGGTTTCCATCGAGGCCGAGCCATCGACCAGCCACGAGCCATCGCCGCGCGAGACGAACTCGCCAATCGCCTCGGCCGCATCGCCGGGCAGTTCGCCGACAATCGCGGTCAGCAGGTCGGTGACCGTGACCAGGCCTTCGACGGCGCCGTACTCGTCCATGACCAGCGCCACGTGCTTGTGCGAGCCGCGGAACGAGTCGAGCAGCTGGACTGCCGGCATCGAGTCGGGCACAAACAACGCTTCCCGCGTCAGCGTGCGCAGGTCGATGTTCACGCCGCGAAACGCCATGGGCAGCAGGTCGGCGGAGCGGACAATGCCGAGCACTTCGTCGAGGCCGCCGTGGCAGACCACGAACTGGGTGTGCGCGTGCGAGGCGAGAAACTCGCGCAGCTCTTCTTCCGTCGCATCGACATCGATCCATTCGATGTCGGGCCGCGGGGTCATGATCGCGGCCACGCGCAGGTCGCCCAGCTGGAACACCCGCTGCACGATGTTCTCTTCGGTGGCGCCAACCGCGCCGGTCTCGGCCCCCTGGCTGATCAGCGCCTTGATCTCGTCTTCGGTGAGGTTCGGCTCGGCGTTGCCCTTGATCCCGAACACGCGCAGCACCAGGTTGGTCGAGGCCGTGAGCAACGCCACGGCAGGTGCGCCGATGCGCGACAACGCGATCATCGGCCCGGCCACCCACGAGGCGATCAACTCCGGGTTGTTCAGGCCAATGCGCTTGGGCACCAGCTCGCCGACGATCAGCGACAGGTAGGTGATGACGGCCACCACCAGCGCGAGCGCCACGCCCTCGGCGTAGGGGGCCAGGATCGCGACCTCGGCGATCGGCACGGCCAGCTTCTCGGCCAGGGTGGCGCCGCCGTAGGCGCCGGCCAGCACGCCGACCATGGTGATGCCGACCTGCACGGTCGCCAGGAACTGGCTGGGGTCGTGGGTCAGCGCCAGCGCCGTCTTGGCGCGTTCGTCGCCATCCTCGGCGCGCTGCTGCAGGCGCACCTTCTTGGCGGCCACGACGGAAATCTCCGACATGGCAAAGATGCCGTTGGCGAGGATCAGGAAGAAGATGACGATGATTTCGGTAGCGATACTCAATTCTACGCCGTCCGGCCGCTGAATGATCAGCCCGATCCGCTGGGGATCCTGGCGATCGAGGGCGAAATCTGGCGGCAGTTTACACTCGGCGAGATGTCCTGCCGTGCGCGAGCCTGATCAGCGTCGGCGTGGCGTGCTTCGCCGCCGGCACGCACGGACTGAAAGAAGCCTAACCACGAAGGACACGAAGGAAAGCACGAAGGGCACGAAGAAACCAATAGGTTCGGCGTCGTGTCCTTCGTGGTTTGAACTTCGTGTCCTTCGTGTTTGCATTTTCTTTATACTTCGTAGCAGATGTTCAAACGGAAGACCGAGGGGTCCGTCATTTGCTCGTCGTGCGGCGTGCTGGTGGGCGTCAACGACGGCGACTGCTACAACTGCGGGCGGCGCAATCCCGGCCTCTGGGGCTACGGCCCGGCACTGCGCAGCCTCGGCAACGACCTCGGCTTTGTCCCCATCGTCACGGCCGGCACCATCATCCTCTACGTGCTGTCGCTGATCCTCTCGCGCGACGGCATGCAGATGGGGCTTGGCCCCAACACGCAGATGCTGATCCTGCTGGGCGCGAGTGGCGCGTTCCCGGTGGTGGCCATGGGCCGCTGGTGGACGCTGCTGACGGCGGGCTGGCTGCACGGCGGCATCCTGCACATCTTCTTCAACGTGATGTGGATCCGGAGTCTCGCACCCGAGATTGCGAACCTGTATGGGCCGGGGCGCATGATCATCATCTACACGGTGTCGGGCATCACCGGCTTCGGGCTGAGCACGGCGTTGTTCTTCTCGCCGATCCAGATCCCGTTTCTGGGCGGCGCCAACGTCACCGTCGGCGCGTCGGCGGCGATCTTCGGCCTGTTGGGCGCGCTCGTCCACTACGGCAAGCGCACCGGCAGCAGCCACATCGGCCGCACGGGCCTGCAGTACGCGCTGATCATGGGCGTGCTGGGGTTCATCATGCCGGGCATCGACAACAGCGCCCACCTGGGCGGCTTCATTGGCGGCTACCTCACCTCGCTCGTGCTCGATCCGCTGAAGCCCGAACGCATTGACCACCTGGCCGTCGCCGTCGTCTGTTTGCTGGTGACGTTCGTCGCGGTGATCTGGTCGGTGATCACCGCGCTCCCCTACTTCCAGTAGACGCCTGCGAGATCACGAGCTTCACAGGAGGCAAGGGGATCAGGAGAATATTTGCTCTTGAGCTCTTGACCTCCTGTTTCGTTCTCGTCCAGCGCGTTGGATTTCGCTTCGCCCGTTTGAAGTTCCCACTGGTCCGATTTCGCACATCATCCCGGGCCGTGTGACGAATAGCGGGTGGGGTGGGACGAGCCGCACTTCCCTGCCATTAACCTGAATCGATCTCCAACAATCCGTCGCCACCGATTGGGCACTGGCCTTGCTCTACCTGGCGCGGACCTGCGTTTTGCGGGTCCCCCGATCGGCGCCCACACGCCGGGGCCGGGTTCAGTGTGGAGGTTCACAGATGAAGCGTTGGAGCAATATCATTTGGGCTCTGCTCGCCACTCTCGCACTCGCATCGTCGGCGTTTGCGCAGGGCGGTGGTGCAAGCTCGACGGGCAGCATCAGCGGCGAGGTGAAAGATGCGCAGGGCGGCGTGCTGCCGGGCGTCACCGTCACCGCGACCAGCCCCGCGCAGATCGGATCGCTGACGGCGGTCACGAACGAGGCGGGGCTCTACCGGTTCCCGGCGGTGCCGCCGGGCGAGTATCGGCTGGCCTACGACCTGGCCGGGTTCCAGGCCAACGTGCGCGACGGCATTCGCATCACGCTCGGGTTCAACGCCCAGGTCAACGTGACGATGAACGTGGCCACGCTGCAGGAAACCGTGACCGTGAGCGGTGAATCGCCGGTCATCGACACCTCGTCCACGCGCGTCCAGACCAACTACGACCAGCAGATGCTGTCGTCGCTTCCAAACGCCCGCGACATGTGGTCGCTGCTGGCGACGACCCCGTCGGTGTCGCTCAACCGCGTGGACGTTGGCGGCTCGACGGCCGGCACGCAGACCACCTACTTCGCCTACGGCTACTCGGGACAGAACCGGCCGCTGATCGAGGGCATCAACACCACGGAAGGCACTGCGGCCGCGGGCTTCTATCTCGACTACGGTTCGTTCGAGGAAGTGTTCATCGGCGCCGCCGGCAACTCGGCCGAGATGCCGAACTCGGGCGTGCTGACGCAGTTTGTCGGCAAAAGCGGCGGCAACACGCCGGCGGTGAGCCTCTACTACGACTACGAGAACGACACGTTCCAGAGCTCGAACCTGGCGGCCGACCAGGTCATCCCGGCGCCGGGCGCGGTCATTCGTCCGGGCGGCAATCGCCTGGCCAGCTACAAGAACCTGAACCTGGGCGTCGGCGGTCCGATCATCCGGGACCGCATGTGGGGGCACTTCTCGTACCTGAACCAGCAGAACTCGGTGGCGGCGCCGCCGGCCGGCAGCTTCCTCGACGGCACGCCGTTCAACACCAAGCTGTACAACTACACCGGCAAGACGACCTACCAGGTGAACCAGGCCAACAAGCTGATCGGCTACCTGCAGCACGGCACGAAAGAACAGCCCAACCGCACCGACAGCAGCAACCGCCTGGGCGCGCCGGTGCACATCACGGCCGACTCGACGGTCTTCCAGGGTTCGCCGAGCTGGGTCTACAAAGGCGAGTGGAACGGCACGATTGGCCAGAACATCTTCGTCGAGGCGCGCGGCGGACAGTTCGGCTACAACTTCGGCCTCAACAGCAACACGCAGGCGACCCGGTATGAATCGCTGACCTCCAACGAGATTCTCGGTGGCGGCCGTGATTGGGAACTGCGCCGTCGCCGCAACCAGTACACCGGCGCGTTCAGCTACTTCAAGGACAACTTCGCCGGCGGCTCGCACAACTTCAAGTTCGGCGGCGAATACCTGGACGAGAAGGGCCAGCAGCTGTGGAACTCGTACTACGCCGACAACGTGATCCACTTCGTCAACGGCAGCCTGCAGGGGCCGCTGTCGGCGACCACCCCGGGTGGCGTGCGCCTGACCAACAACTCCGACAGCTGGAGCGCCCTGGCGACCACCAGCCTGTTCGTCACCGACACCTGGACGATTGACCGCCTGACCCTTAACATCGGCGCCCGGCTCGACCGCTACAACGTCTATCTGCCGGAGCAGTCGCTGGCGGCGGGCCGCTTCGTGCCCGCGCCGCTCACGTTCGCAGCGGTGGACCAGGTCGTGTCGTTCAACCACATCGTGCCGCGCGTCGGCGCCACCTACGACCTGCAGGGTGACGGCCGCACCGTGGTGAAGGCCAACTGGGGCCGCTTCTACTTCAACCCCGGCGTCAACCTGGCCGACTCGGTCAACCCCAACACCGGCAGCCAGTACGCCGACTACACGTGGAACGACCTGAACAACGACCGCGTCTACCAGGCCGGTGAAGAAGGCGTGCTGCAGACCCGCTTCGGCGGCGTGGCCAACGCGTCGATCGACCCGAACCTGAAGAACTCCTACACCGATGAAGCGTCGCTGTTCCTGGAGCGCGCCATCATCACCGACCTCGGCATCCGCGCCGGGTTCGTGTGGAAGAAGGACAACGACGGCTGGCAGCAGGTCAACGCCAACCGGCCGCCAAGCGCCTTCAACATCCCCACCACCGTCGTCGACCCCGGTCCGGACGGGGTCTACGGCAATGGCGACGATGCCACGGTGGCGGCGTTCAACCTGGACAACACCACGCTGCCGTCGAACAACATCACGCGCAACATCGACGGCTACGAGGGCACCTTCAAGACCCTCGAGTTCTCGGCCAACAAGCGCTACTCGAACCGCTGGTCGATGAACGCGTCGTACTCGTACACGTGGACGGAGCAGTACGGCAACCTGTACTTCAACAACCGCTTCGGCACCGCGGTCGCCAACTTCTCGCTGTTCGGCAGCTACCCCTCGAACCCGAACGAGAAGACCCGTAATGAGTACACCGACTGGAACGCCAAGCTCTCGGGCACGCTCGATGCCGGCTGGGGCCTCCGCATCACGCCGGTGTTGAAGATGCAGAGCGGCGCGCCTTACGGCCGCTACTTCTCGACCCGCACCGGCGAGCTCAACTACGGCACGCAGCTGATCCTGGCCGAGCCGATCGGCACCCGTCGCCAGGACACCGTGTCGATTCTCGACTTCCGCGTCGAGAAGCAGCTGCGGTTCGCGCAGAAAGCGCGGCTCGGCGTGTTCTTCGACCTGTTCAACGTGATGAACTCCAACGTGGCCGTCAACGAGAACTGGCGCTCGGGCGCCTCGTTCGAGAAGGCGACGACGGTGCTCGGACCGCGCATCGCGAAGTTCGGCGTCAAGTTCGACTGGTAACGAGCTAAGAGGGCTCGGGCGGGTTGGGCAGGTCAGGCTGGTAGGGATTCCCTGCTCTTCCGATCCGCCCGACCTGCCCACCAGCCCCACCCGGCCGACCTGCCCACCCCGCCCCACCCGCCCCAATTTGACCGATCATTCAGTCCCTTGAAGTGATCGCATCCAATATTTTGAATAATGGCCGTAGTGGTCACACCTTCCCAGTGACCAAAGGCTGTTTTACTGGGATAAACGGAGGTCCTTGCCCCTGTGACCAGTGGCATAGATGCTGCTCTTGGGGACGTGCACCTCTGCTGAGGGGCCGAACTGCCCATAACGCGGGACGGCCCTTTTGTGAGTGAGCGAGTTCGCCGGGCTTCCCCCGGCGTTTGGAGGATGGGAAATATGACGTTTAGAAAAGCGCTAGTCGCGTCGGTGATGACGCTCCTGGTGGCCGCCACCGCCTTTGCACAGCAGCAGACCGGTGAAATCTACGGTCGAGCGGCCGACAAGTCAGGCGCCGTGTTGCCTGGCGCCACCGTCACGGTTGCCGGTCCCGCGCTGATCGCGCCGCGCGTGGCGGTGACCTCGGAAACCGGCACCTACCGCGCTCCGGAACTGCCGATCGGCACCTACACGGTGACGTTCGAACTGCCCGGCTTCCGCACCATGGTCCAGCAGGACATCCGCGTGACCATCGGCTTCCGCGCCCAGGTCAACGGCGTGCTCGAACTGTCGTCGGTGCAGGAAACGGTCACCGTGACCGGCGAGAGCCCGATTGTCGACACCCGCGAGACGGGCACCTCGACGACCTTCAACCTCGAGACGATGCGCGACATCCCCTCGGCGCGCGACCCCTGGGTCATGCTCGAGCGGACGCCCGGCATTACGATGGACCGCGCCAACGTCGGCGGCAACCAGTCGGGCCAGCAGTCGGGCTACATCTCGCGTGGTTCGAGCACCGGCAACAACAAGTGGTCCATTGACGGCGTCGACATCACCGACATGGCCGCCACCGGCGCCTCGCCCATCTACTACGACTTCGACATGCTCGAAGAAATGCAGGTCTCGACGGGCGGCGCCGACGTCACCCAGCAGACCGGCGGCGTGGGCATCAACCTCGTCACCAAGAGCGGCACCGACCGCTTCAAGGGTTCAGGCCGTTTCCTGGTCACGCCCGGTGGGACCGTCGCCTACAACATCACGCCGGAACTGAAGGCCCAGGGCGCCGGCGGCGGTGCGCCGATCCAGGACATCAAGGACTACGGCTTCGACGTCGGCGGTCCCATCGTCAAGGGCAAGGCCTGGTACTGGGGCAGCTACGGCACGCAGGACATCAAGGTCGGCGTGGTCGGCTTCTACAAGAACACCCCGGAATGCCGTCCCGGCGGCGCCCGGCTCAACCCGCGCACGGCCGACGACGAGCTGATCCGCAGCTGCCTCGAAACCGACCTGACGACCCTGAACAACTACAACTGGAAGGTCACGTTCGTGCCGTTCCAGAACAACCGCTTCAACTTCCAGAACACCTGGGCGGAAAAGGTCCGCAACGCGCGCGACGCGAGCGACACGCGTCCGATCGAGACGGCATGGAAGCAGAAGGCCGTGGACAGCTCGTTCGGCAAGTTCGGCTGGATCACCGGCCCGTCGCCCTTCTGGAAGGCGGCCGATCAGCACGTGATCAGCGACCGCATGCTGGTGGACGTGATGTGGTCGCACCTCGGCAACAACTTCGCGCTCGACCTGCAGGATCCGTCGCTCTACGACGTGCAGCCCCGGCTGGA
Source organism: Acidobacteriota bacterium (assembly GCA_030697165.1). Classification (NCBI taxonomy): domain Bacteria; kingdom Pseudomonadati; phylum Acidobacteriota; species Acidobacteriota bacterium. Next base: position 303,506 of record JAUYQQ010000022.1, on the reverse strand, counting down.
AACCACCACCGGCGCCTGGTCGCGTTCCTACAACGCCAACATCTTCATGCGGCCGACCAACAGCGTGGATGTGACCAGCAGCTACTTCCTGCCCAACTCGCTGGGCGGCGACCACGCGTTCAAGTTCGGCTACCGCTGGCGCACCGCGCACTCGACCAGCCTCAACCACCGCGGCGGGTTCGTCGAGGCGCGCTTCACCAACGGCGTGGCCAACTCGGCCGACATCTGGCGCGACGGGTACTCCGAATCGCACCTCAGCACGCAGGCGTTCTACCTGTCGGACACGTTCACCAGGAACAAGATGACGATCAACCTCGGCGTCCGCCTGGACATCCAGGACGACGAGGCCATTGCCGCGCCGGTGAAGGCCAACCCGTTCTTCCCCACGCTGATGCCGGCGGTTGACTTCCAGGGCGCCGATGCCGGCGTGGTGTGGAAGGACCTCTCGCCGCGCGTCGGCTTCACGTATGACCTGACCGGCAACGGCCGCAACGTGGTGTCGTCGTCATATGCCACCTACTTCGGCCAGATGGGCCCGGGCCAGTTGTCGAACGTGCTCGCCGCCACCGGCGCGGTGTTTGTCCGCTACCCGTGGAACGACGCCAACGGCGACCAGTTCGTGCAGGCCAACGAGGTCACCACGACCGGCACGCCCCTCAGCCGCAGCGGCGCTTACGACCCGGCGAACCCGACCAACGCCGCTTCGCCGAACCGCGTGGATCCGAACATCAAGAACGATCGCACGCGCGAGTTCATCGTCGGCTTCGACCGCCAGCTCGCGGCGCAGATGGCCGTCGGCGGCAGCTATATCTGGCGCAAGTACGATCAGTTCCAGTGGACCGACCGCGACAACTTCACCAGCGCCAACTACGTGCCGGTGAACCAGGTGCCCACGGGCTGCCCGGCCGGCGCGCGTTGCGAGCCGGTGACCTACTACCAGCCGAACATCCCGATCCCGTCGCCCGGCATGTTCACCAACGTGCCCGACCGGTATCGTGACTTCAACGGCTTCGAGCTGACCTTCCAGAAGCGCACCTCGAACAACTGGTCGATGAACGCCAGCTACGCCTACAACAACGCCATCGATTACTGGGATTCGCCCAACGCCTACGAGGACCCGACCAACATCGACAAGTTGAACGGCTTCCAGTACGCGCCCGAATCGGCCGGCAGCGGCATCGGCGGCATCTTCACCAACGCCAAGTGGCTGTTCAAGGTCAACGGCCGCTACACCATGAAGTGGGACATCAACCTCGCCGCCAACTACCAGGCGCGCCAGGGCTACCCCTACCTGCAGACCATCCTGTCGCCCAACCGCGCCAACGGCGCGGGCCAGGTGCAGACCATGCTCGACCCGCTCGGCGACCTGCGCCTGGACAACCTCCACACGCTCGACTTCCGCGTGGACAAGACGATGCGTTTCGGCGCCCTCACGGTGGTGCCGGCGTTCGACGTCTTCAACATGACCAACGCCAACACGGTGCAGGCCATCAACCGCAACCAGCTGGCGGCCAACGCCAACACGGTCAGCGGCATTCTCGCGCCGCGCGTGTTGCGTTTCGGCATCAGCGCCCGTTGGTAAGAGCAGCGGCGTAACGACTGAAAGGCCCGTGGGGTTCGCCCCACGGGCCTTTTCCTTTGTACGGCCGCTGCGCGAGGGCGCGCGCCCTACGAGACGCGAAGCGTCGAGCCTCACGAGCGCAACGCGCTCGCCGCGCGGCCCCGCTTGACACGGGCCACGCGAAGGCGTATCACTAAGATATCCACGCGCGATACAACAAGTGGAGGAACCATCTTCACCAGCCCGACGGGAAGCGTGGCCGCCGGCGGGACAGAAGCGATTGACGTTCTAGCAAAGGGGGTAGCTATTGAACACGCCACCGAAGAACGATTGCGCGTGAGTGGGCAGCAATTCACCCAAGCACGCGCGCAAGACCAATCGACAAGTTCTAGAAGGACAAATGATCCTGGCTCCTGCCGGGACGCGCAACTTGCGCACTGAAGCGCCCGAAGCGGCATTCGCCGCTCGGGCGTTTCGTTCTTAAAGGCAAGTTGAAAGTTGAGAAGTTGAAAGTTGGTAGTTGAAGTTGATAGTGCCAGTTTCAGTTCAAAGTTCTCGAAACTGAAACTGAAACTTTGAACTAAAACTACCAACTACCAACTCTTCAACTTTCAACTGTAAGTAACGCAGTCGGACGGCCGAAGGCCGACCCCGACGAGCGCCGGCTTGTCCCGCCGTAGCCGCAGGCGGAGGTGGAAGCGGCCGCCTGCTCCTTGTCTATCCGGCTAAAGCCGGATGCTACTTCAGGCCATCCAGCCAGGTGGCAATCTGCTCGCGCGACCAGCGGTGCTCGTCGTTCAGGTGCACGAGGATCGCGGCGAGACTGAGTGTCTTCTTGCAGCCGTTGCCGCCCGGACACCCGCGGACCGAGCCCTCGAGGCAATCGAAGAACCACTCCAGGTCCCGGGTGGGATGCAGCCCCCCCGCCTCGGCGGGGAGACGGTACATTCCCTCGTAGGCCGCGCCAAGGGCGCACGAGGCATTCTTGCCGCGGTAGTAGTCGCCGTAGGCCTGGTCGGGCCGGCGTTCGGCGCCAGCCCGAATGAAGGCCGCCAGCTCCTTTTCGCCGTGGTGTTCGCGCTTTTCGTCTGCGGTCATGGGCGTCACCTCATGGCGGCACTAAAGTGCCGCCCTTCCGGCATCAAAACCCTTTGCCCAAACGTTCCTGCAATTTCTCGCGGTAACCGCGGCTCAGGGTGAGGCGGGTGCCGTTCTGGAGCACCACCACGTACTCTCCGTTGAACCACGGCTGCATCTCCTTGATGCGGTCGGTGTTGACGATGCGCGAGCGGTGGATACGGACGAAGCGCTGGCTGTCGAGCCGCCCTTCCATGTTATTCATGGTCTCGCGGAACAGGTGCGAGTCGTCGCCCAGGTGAAGCCGCACGTAATTGCCGGCCGCCTCGATCCAGTCGATTTCCTGGGTGCGCAGGAAGAACACGCGGCCGCCCGACTTCACGACCAGCCGGTCGAGCTTCTGCGGTTCGGGCTTGATGTCCTGCACCAGCGCCATCAGTCGCTTGCCCAGGTCGCCGGCGCGCCGGCGTTCGAGGTGCTCGCGCGCGTGCTGCAGCGTCTGGGTGAAGCGATCGCGGCCGAACGGTTTCAGCAGGTAATCAATGGCGTGCACTTCAAACGCCTTGAGCGCGTAGTCGTCGTAGGCGGTGACGAACACCACGGCCGGCGGCTGCGGCTCCGCGCTCAGTTGCTGAATCACCCCGAAGCCATCGCACGACGGCATCTGCACGTCAAGGAAGACGAGATCGGGATGCTGCGACTGAATGGCCGAGACGGCCGACGTGCCGTCGGCATACTCGCCGACGACCTCGATATCTTTCTCCTGATTGAGCATACCGATAATGCGCTCGCGCGCGATCGGCTCGTCGTCCACTACCACCGTGCGAATCTTGGTCACGCCACCACCGTCCTTTAACCGCCCGCGCGG